>CALKFY010000042.1 GCA_938084925.1 uncultured Pseudomonadales bacterium | reverse complement strand
GGGGCAAATATATTGGCTAGATCAGCCTCTAGGGTTAAATTGAGGTCAACAGCTTGTCCTTTGTTAAAATTGGCTGCCGCGCCTTGTAAGCGTACCTGCACAGGGAGAGTATGCTTGTTAATGGAACCTTGGCTAATAATTTCTAGTTTGGAGACCTGCATGTTGTTAAACAACAGGTTGATAGTGTCGGCACCAGCGTGATGGGCCGGTACAGGGCTGTTTAAGTGTAGTTGAACGGGTTGTGTGTTGATAAGGCGTAGGTCATTAATTTCCCAATTGCTATCGAGTCCAGCTTCGCCTTTAATCGCACCCTTGGCTTCTATGGTAGGCCATATAATCTTCGATAGGTGCTCCAAACCGATGTTGTTAACTAGCCAGCTTTCTCCCTGAAAACTAATATCGCCATCTAAAAAATCACCATCTAATTTGTTTAATTGCCAATCATCTGGCCTCGATAGGGCCTTTGCTAAGCCTTTTCTATTTGGGCTATCGGTGACCAATTCAACTTGGGTGTTTGTTAGGACAAAGGCCTCAGAATAAGAGCTGGGTTGTAGCTTCTGGATATCTAGTGTATAGCTGGAATGTAAATTATTATCTTCTGAAGTGACGCTGATGTCGCCGTTCATGGCACTTATTTCGAAGTTATCGCTAACACCATAAATATCCGTTAATTTGAACAGATGCAGGTTTTGTTGAGCTTGTGTGGCATGCCATTGCCAGCTACCTTCGTAATCAACGCTACCCGAGCTAGCTTGTAAGGACCAGTTACCCTTACGCTGGGCTTGTAGGGCTGCTAGATCTATGTCACTGGCGGTAACCTGCATATTGCCTTGTTGAGTAGCAAAATCCCAACTAAATTGGCTGTTTAGTTGTTTTGAAAAAGGCTGCGCTTGGCCGCCAAAATCGATGGCTAACTGATCTCCACCAAAGTTAAAGCTGCCTTTGCCGAGTAAATCAAATTCAGGCCAGCCCTTGAGGCGTGTGTCCTTTGCATGCAACTGATAATAACCTTCACTAGGGCGATAGTTAAACTGACTACGGCCTGCTGGTAGTTGAATTTGTAAGCCTAGGGCACGGCTGGTTGCTTGCGCATTTCCCGTTGTTGTTTGTGGGTGTAGTGAAAGGTTTAGGTCATTCCATTGCCATTGGCTATTTGCTGTATGGTAGCTAAGCTGTAGGCTTTCACTATTAACTAGGTTGAGACGATCACTAGCAAAAAGCAAAACTTGGTTGTTTTGTTGTTGGCTTTCTACTTGGTTCGCGGACAGCTTACTATTAGGCGCTAGGTTGATCTGCCATTTCTCAGGGGTCATGGTGAAATCAAGCTGTGCTAGAGCTTGGACTTGTTGAATGCCCAAGGGGATTTGTTCTAACAGCTGATTATGTTTGGGTAACACATAATAACCACTAAGGTCTGCGCGACCGTGCCAAGCATCGGTGTTGTTATAGCGTAGTTCTTTAAGCTGTGTGAATATTTGGTATTGTGCGCCTGGGGATTCCAAAGTGGCATTGAATACGCCATCTAAAACGATGGTTTTTTGATCATTTATGAAGTTGCTGGACTCGCTTTCTAGATTAATGATAACAGGCCCTTGTGCCACAGCACGCATTTCTAAATTATTCAGCGCTAAGTCATCGATAGTTCGCGCTTGTATATTTAGATTTGGCCAATTGGGTTTTAGAGATAGTTGGCTGCCAGCGTTGATTTGCCATTGATCAGCACCCGTGTTGGACAGCTGGTGAGTCAAATTAGCGTCGATCACTATATCCGAAGCGAGCTTTGACTCGGTCTGTACTTGAATTTGAAATTGGTGTTCTCCATGTGCCGCTTCTAGCCATTGTTGCACGCTCTGATGTTGATCTGCAGGCACATTGAGTTGCCAATGGCTCATTAAACGCCCTTGGTCAATGGGCAGAGCAAACCTAGGTGGAATTAAATGAGCCACTAGTTTTTGCACGACGGGCACATTCAGCGCCATCTGACCTTGCCAGTTTAGGCGTTGGTCTATGTGCCGCATTTGTGATGTTAGCTTGGCAATAGGCGCGCTTTGTTGTTTGGTAAATAAGGTTGCAGACAATGCATTGTTAGCGACAAATTGGGCTTCAAAGTAGAGGTCATCATTTTTATGGGTGATTATTTTTGCAACAATATGAGCGGATTCTGGTGATCCTGACAGCTTGCCTGTGACGTTAAAGTCTTGCCCTAAAGGCAAACTTGGGGAGCTAACCTGCCCAGTAATTCGTTCAATAGTGAGTTGGTTCGGCATCTGCTGTAACCAGCGTTGTGGCAAGAGCAATAGGATAGGAGCCGAATCGGCGCTGGCTTGGGCAAGCTGGCTATCAAAGCTCAACTTAGATATGTGAACATCTGGAGTAGCGCTGTACCACAAGTCGAGTAGATTGTAGGTTAGCTCAAGATTTTCAATTTTGATTTTATTACGCTGACTGGGACTCTCCTGACTAGCTTCCAGTGTCTTTACTTGCCAGCGCTCGAAAAGTGGATAGCCGACTTCAATGTTATCTATCTTAATATTAGCTGGAAGAGGGCTAAAACTTGCCGCTATAGGTAGCCACCAAGGTAGAGCACCATAGATAAACAATACCAATAGCAGTATTGGTAAAAGAAGGTAACGTGAAAACGCACTAAGCATGGGCGAGACTCATTGTTATGACTATTGTCTTGGCGCCTCAGTCGCTGGTTTTATGCTTGTATTCGCACAAGTCCTCTATAATACAGGCACCACACCTTGGCTTGCGAGCCAGGCACACGTATCTGCCATGTAAAATCATCCAGTGATGAGCATCTAGTAAAAATTCTTTCGGTACAAATTTTAGCAGCTTTTGCTCGACGACCAAAACATCTTTGCCTGGAGCTACCTTGGTACGGTTACCCCAGCGGAAAATATGTGTATCTACGGCCATAGCAATTTGGCGAAAAGCTGTATTTAGTACTACATTGGCTGTCTTGCGGCCCACGCCGGGTAGGGCTTCCAGGTCTGCTCGGTTATCGGGTACCTGACCGTCATGCAGATCTACTAGCATGCGCGCTGCTTTGATGACATTTTCGGCTTTGCTATTGTATAGGCCAATGGTCTTTATGTATTGCTTTAACCCATCTACGCCTAAATCCAACATTTGTTGCGGTGTATTAGCAATAGGGAAAAGCTTATCGGTCGCCTTGTTAACGCTGACATCGGTCGCTTGCGCTGATAGGGCAACAGCCACTAATAATTCATACTCGTTAGAGTAGTTTAGTTCAGTTACTGGATTTGGGTTGTCATCCCTTAATCTGGTGAATATTTCTTGGCGTTTATCTTTGTTCATAGCTTTGTTGTATCAAAGTTACCTAGGTAATAGTGCCTGTGACTCGCACTCGGCGCGACTCAGTAGCCTCATGATTGGTCGTTTGTCGCTTATCTTGATAGTCATCAATAAGGTTCTTTAAGGCGATCAGTAGCCCCATGCCAATAAAGGCACCTGGAGGCAAGATAGCAAATAGGAAACCACGATAATCATCAATTAAGGTTAACTTCCAGTTCGCCGCGGTATCACCAAAGAGTAGGTGCATATCAGCAAATAAAGTACCTTGGCCAAGTAGTTCGCGCAACCCTCCTAACAAGATAAGCACTAGGCTAAAACCAACCCCCATGGCCAAGCCATCTAGCACAGATGGTGCCAAAGGATTTTTACAAGCATAGGCTTCAGCGCGACCTAAAATAGCACAGTTGGTAACAATAAGAGGGATGAAAATGCCTAAGATAAGATATAGTTCATAGGTGAAGGCCTGCATTAATAGCTCGGCTACCGTTACTAGGGCTGCAATTATCATCACGAAGGTTGGTAAGCGTACGTCACTATTTACTTTATTACGTGTTAGGGAAACTAAGGCGTTAGAGGCGACCAATACCAGTGTTGTGACTATGGCCAAGCCTAGGGAGTTAACCACGCTGTTGGTAACAGCCAATAAGGGGCACAAGCCTAATAGTTGTACTAGGGCTGGGTTGTTTTTCCACAGGCCTTGTTGGAGCAGGTTGGTTGTTTCGGCTTGCATATTACTGCTCTCCTTGCGTTGTTGTGCTCTGTAGGGCTGCCAGCATCTGATCTTGATATTGCTGATGGTGGGCAAGAGCCGCTTTAACGGCATTGACTACGGCGCGTGGGGTGATAGTTGCACCGGTAAACTGATCAAAATCCCCTTGATCCTTTTTCACTGCCCACTGGTGGCTAGTTAAACTAGCTCCGATGAAATCATCTACCCACTGAGATTTTTGATAATCAACCTTGTCGCCAAGCCCTGGGGTTTCTTTATGGGAAGTAATGCGTACGCCGGTAGCGTCCCCGTGAATATCGATACCTACTAGTAGATGAATAGCACCACTATAGCCGTCAAGAGTGGTGACGGGTAACACCCAGCCATTCACGTGCTTGTTTAGTATGGCAGCGTAGGCGAGGGTGCCGGGGTTGAGATTTAGCCGTTCAGCAGCGGGTAATATGAATGCGTGTTGCAATAATTCTTCATCAAAGTAACTCACCGGTATAACCTGCGTAAGGGCTGCTAATTGAGCTTGACGTTGGTTTTCTGTTATCAATGGCTTAGTGAGTAGATAGACTGCTGCTAACACGGCAGCCGCAGCAATAGCCATACCACCAAGATTGATAGCGTTGGTGCGGATGTTTTTCCACATGTTGTTGTCAGTGTTGTCGCTCATCATGGGTATCTCAGGGTTGTTGCCCATAGGCTTTGGGTTTGCTGTATTGGTCTATTAGTGGTGCTGACAAGTTCATCAGCAAAACAGCAAAAGCAAAAGCATCCGGGTAGCTACCCCAAGTACGGATGACATAAACTAAAATGCCAATGCCGGCACCAAAAATTAACTTGCCCTTGCGACTAGTAGCGCTAGTCACTGGGTCGGTAATGATAAAGAATGCGGCTAACATGGTGGCACCTAAAAATAGATGATCACTAAAACTAGCGTATAGATCTGGTTCACCAGCGCCAAACAATCCTGCCATGATGCCAAGGCTAGCGAGCATAGCTCCGGGAGCATGCCAGGTGAATACTTTTAGTGCTAGTAAAGCCAAGCCACCAGCTAGGTAAGCGGTGTTTACCCAAAACATAGCATCGGCATAGTGGACAACACTGGGGTTAGCTGACAGCATTTCGTTGATGGTCTTGCCCTGTAGATGCTTCATGGCGTCGAGTGGGGTGGCTTGAGTAATGGCATCTATATTGCCTCTTTCCTGCCAAAACCACTGCCACTGACCGGCTAGATCAAAGTAGTGTTCTGGGCTTGTCCACACGGTCATACTAGCGGGAAAGGCAATCAAGCAAATAGCATAGCCTGCCATGGCAGGGTTGAAAGGGTTATTGCCCAAGCCACCGTACAGATGCTTAGCAAATAGTACGGCAAATAAAGTTGCCACGGTCACTAACCACCAAGGAGCTAGTGGTGGCAAGGCCAAGGCTAGCAATAAGCATGTGACTATGACGCTACCATCCTTAAGGAAAAAGCCTAATGGGCGCTTACGTAGGGCTAATACACCAGCTTCAAGTAGCAAGCCTACCAGGATTGCCCAGACGACATTGAACAAGGTGCCATAACCAAACCAGTAAATCTGGGTTAATAAACCAGGCATCGCTGCGGCTAATACCAATAGCATCAGCCTCTGACTGCGATTGCCACCGTGTAAATGAGGTGATGAAAATAACGTCATCATGATTTAGCTTCCTGGCTTGGGTTCTTAATGCTATCAAGGTGCGCTTTAGCTTGATCAAGAGTTGCCTGCGCTGCAGTTAATGCTGTTTGGTGTTCGGATTTCTCTGTGTCGCTAGCTGATTCGTCAGGCGCAGCTTTAGTGAGTTTGCGTACCTGAGCATTGGCTTTAGCCCAGGCTACCTGAGCTAGCTTTTCTGCTTCTGGGTCTAAACCCATGTTACTTTCAAAGTCAGCTAATGCCTTGGCTGCCGCTTCTGAACGTTGTTCTAGCTCTGTCACCATGGCCTGCAATTTGTCGGTGTTATCATGACCAGCTGCTTGGGCATCGGCAAAGGCTTTACTGGCTTTTTTAAGCTTAGTTCTGACAATAGCTGCGGCGGTTTTCAAGTCTTTATGGTTGGCTGGAACTTGTACTTCTGCTGCTTTCTTAGGGGGGGCGCTAGCTTCAGCAGCTTTCTTTTCTGCTAGGCGGGCTTTAGCGGCTGCAACAGGATCTTCGGCACCAGGATTTTCTGCGCGTTTGGCGGCTTGAGCTGCGGCTGCGGCTGCAGCCCGAGCTTTGCGGCGTTCTTCCTTGGCGTTGACTTCGTCTAATAAGCGCTGCTCTCTTGATTCAAAGCGTAGCTTGGCGTGTTCCGCTTGACGTGTTTCTGCAGCTTGCTGACGCACCATGCCTTTAGCATAACGGTAGTGTTGTACTAATGGTATTTGGCTAGGGCATACATAAGCACAAGCGCCGCATTCAATGCAGTCCATCAGATTATACTGTTCGATCTTGTCAAAGGCGTCGGATTTAGCTAACCAGTACAACTGCTGAGGTAATAATTGTGCGGGACAGGCAACTTCACATTGGCCGCAGCGGATGCAAGCCATACTGGTATCTTTGCCAGGTAGTTCCTGTGGGTCTGGCACGATAAGGCAGTTGCTAGTTTTAACTAGTGGTACTTGGGTGTTGGGCAGTTGGAAACCCATCATAGGGCCGCCTAGGATTACTGGATTCGCATGGGTCTCAGCTTGACACTGCTGCAGTACGTAATCCACGCTAGTACCGATGCGTATACGATAGTTGCCAGGCTGCTTAACCCCGTTACCTGTCACGGTAACAATACGTTCAATGCTAGGTTGCCCTAGGTAAACCGCATCGTTGATAGCTTTTACCGTGGCCACGTTTTGGCAAAGGATGCCAAGGTCGGCAGGGATCCCCCCCTTTGGTACTTGTTTGCCAGTGACGTTTTCAATCAGCTGTTTTTCGCCACCGGATGGGTACTTGGTAGGGATGACTAAGATCTCTATATCCGTATGTTCTAGCGCCGCCTGCTGCATCACCGTAATGGCTTGAGGCTTGTTATCTTCGATAACAATAATGCACTTGGCTTGGTCCAGCAGACGCAGCAATAGGTTGGCGCCAGCAATGATGTCAGCGCTGTGTACTTGCATGAGGGTGTCATCGGCGGTGATATAGGGCTCACACTCTACGCCGTTGATGAGTAAGGTGTGGATAGGCTTATCAGTGGCTAACTTAGCGCTGCTAGGGAAACCTGCGCCACCCATACCAGCAATGCCCGCGGCTTGCATACGTTGACGAATTTGTTGGTCATCTAGAGTGTTGGCATCGGCGCTGCCAATGTCTTGATGCCAAGTGTCCTGTCCATCTGTTTGTAGCTCAATGCACATGGCTTCTAGACCGGAAGCATGAGCTACAGGAAAGGCGTCAATGGCACTAATGGTGCCAGAACTAGGTGCGTGTACCGAGGCACTAATAAAGCCTGTGGCTTGGGCAATTAGCTGGCCTTTTTGTACTTGTTCGCCAACCTTTACAACGGGTTTGGCTGGTGCGCCTATATGTTGAGATAAAGGTACGAGTAGGCGTTGCGGTAAGGGTAGTTCTAACACCTTACCAGGGTTGGATTGCTGCTTGTTTTGTGCAGGGTGCACGCCGCCAGGAAAATCGAATAGTTTTCTCATGCTGGAATATCTCCCTGGGACACTACTCTGGGATGTCTATCGGTAGCGATTAACTGCTCTGGCTTTTGCCAATGCCAAGTTTGACTGGTAACGGGCACTGGCAGCATATCAATACAGTCGACAGGGCACGGCTCGACACATAGGTCACAGCCGGTGCATTCCGGAATAATTACCGTGTGCATTTGCTTGGCTGCACCTAGAATGGCGTCAACTGGGCAGGCTTGGATGCACTTGGTGCAGCCAATGCATTCGTCTTCTCGGATATAGGCAATTTTACGTACGCTATCAACACCTGCTTCGGCATCAAGAGGTAATGCCTCAACGTCTAGTAAATCGGCCAAGGCCTTGATGGTGGTTTCACCACCGGGAGGGCAGCGGTTAATTGGGTCAGTCTGGTTGGCGATGGCTTCCGCATAAGGCTTACAGCCTGGGTGGCCACATTGGCCACATTGAGTTTGTGGTAACAGCTCGTTTATTTGCTCTACAATCGGATTGCCATCTACTTTAAAGCGTTTAGCGGCATAACCTAAAATACCGCCAAAAACTAGCGCCATAAGAGTTAGTGCTGCTACAGCATAGATAAGAATATCCATTTAAATGCTCACCAATCCAGAAAAGCCCATGAATGCTAAGGACATAATGCCGGCACTAACCATGGCAATGGCTGGGCCTTGAAAGGGTTTAGGGATATCTGCGAGATTGATACGTTCACGTAAGGCGGCAAACAGTACTAATACCAAAGAAAAGCCAATGGCAGCGCCCATGCCGTACAACAAGGATTCAATAAAGCCGTTGGACTTGTTGATGTTCAGCAAAGCTACACCTAGGACCGCGCAGTTGGTGGTGATCAATGGTAAGAAAATGCCCAGCACCTTATGTAACATAGGGCTTGTTTTATGTACCAACATTTCAGTGAATTGCACGACAAAGGCGATCACCAGAATAAAGCTGATGGTCCGTAGGAACTCAAGACCCAAAGGCTCAAGGATAAAAGTGTAAGTTAAGTAGCTACATAGTGAGGCTAGAGTAAGCACAAATGTAGTGGCAAGAGACATGCCCATGGCGGTATCGAGTTTTGATGAAACGCCCATAAACGGGCACAAGCCTAAGAACTGTACTAGGACAAAGTTGTTCACCAAAACGGTGCTAACCAAAATGAGTATATATTCGGCCACGACGGCTTCCTGTTTATGTGCAATTACGAGTACTTAAAAACAACCATATTGTAACTTAGGAAACCTATCACGCCTATAGTTCTAGTGCTTTCAATGGCTTCATTTAAGTGGTTATATCAGGTTCATTATATATGCCGTAAGGAAATAAGCAAATGATATAATATCATTTCTAGTTATAAGTAAATGGCGTTATTATAGCTTTTTTAAAGCACTCAAATTAGTCACTTAGGCCATTTCGTAGTATCTTGGCTAGGAGTCATTTATGTACGTATATAACGAAGTCGACCAACAGCTGGTAAATCAGCGTGTAGATCAGTTTCGCGATCAAACACAGCGTTTTCTGAAGGGTGAAATTGCCGATGACGAATACCGTATGCTGCGTTTGATGAACGGCATCTATATACAACGCCATGCCCCCATGTTGCGTGTGGCTGTGCCATACGGACAAATGACTAGTGAACAGTTGCGTGCTTTAGCACAGGTGTCCCGTACCTATGATAAAGGTTACGGGCATTTCACGACACGTCAGAATATTCAGTTTAACTGGCCACAGCTGGCTGAGATCCCCGATATCTTAGCTGATCTGTCAACAGTGCAAATGCATGCCATTCAAACTAGTGGTGCCTGCATCCGTAGTGTTACCAGCGATCCATTGGCGGGTGTAAGCGCTGATGAGTTGGCTGACTCTCGCCCTTGGTGCGAGATTATTCGCCAATGGAGTAGTTTGCATCCTGAATTTGCTTATCTACCACGTAAGTTCAAAATAGCTGTTACCGGTTCTAAAGAAGATCGCGCTGCGGTGCAGGTACACGATATTGGTTTGCGTATTGTGCATAACTTGCAAGGCGAGTTAGGTTTTGAAGTGCTTGTCGGTGGCGGCTTGGGCCGCACGCCTATCATTGGTCAGGTGATTCGTGATTTCCTACCCGCCAAACACTTGCTGTCCTACTTAGAAGCCATTTTGCGAATCTACAACCTACATGGTCGTCGCGATAACAAGTACAAGGCGCGCATCAAAATTCTAGTCAAAGCAATGGGTATGGAAGCCTTCGCCCAGCAGGTGGAACAAGAATGGCAGGTTATTAAGGATACCGATTTACAGTTGCCACAAGCTGAGATTGAACGAGTGACTAGTCATTTTCAAAAGCCTTATTACCTTACTGAAGATGTGGCTAGCTTTGCACAAGTGAAAGACATTGTTGATGGTGATTTCCAGCGTTGGTTGGCGCATAACGTATTGCCTCATCAACAGCCAGGTTACCGGATTGTTATGGTGCCTTTAAAGAACCCTATGTCACCACCTGGTGATATCAGTCATCAGCAAATGGACGGCCTAGCGGATCTAGCCGACCAGTTTAGTTTTAGTAACGTGCGCTCTACTCATGATCAAAACTTGGTATTGGCTTATGTGGCAGAAAAAGACCTACATGATCTGTGGCTAGGTTTAAGTGAGCTAAGCTTAGCAAGAGCTAACCATGGTACCTTAACCGACATGATTAACTGCCCAGGTTTGGATTATTGCAGCTTAGCCAATGCCGAAACCTTGGTACTATCTGAGCGCATCAATGAAACCTTTGATGACTTAGACTACTTGTATGACCTAGGCCCCATCGAACTAAAAATATCGGGTTGTATGAATGCCTGTGGTCATCATCACATTGGCCATATTGGTATCCTTGGGGTGGAAAAGGGTGGCAAGCAAGTGTATCAGTTTACCTTGGGTGGTAGTGATAGTGCGGCGGCGCAATTAGGTAAAACCCTGGGCCGTTCGATACCACAAGACGAGGTGGTCACCACCATTACCATGATTTTGAATACCTATCTAGGTTTGCGCCATGATCAAAGTGAAACCTTTGCTCAGCTAGTTAATCGTGTAGGTTTATTACCATTTAAGGAGGCCGTTTATGGAACTGCTCAAAAAACCGCAGCCTAAGCAGGTTGTTGAATATACCGATTGGTTGCAAGCTGACGCCGCGCCAGTAGGGGCTGTTAAGGTTGAAGCTGACGTTGATGTGGCTCAGCTACTAAGTTTATCTGAGCGCTTTCAGGAAGTGCAGGTAAACTTCCCAATGTTTGCTGATGGCCGTGGCTTTAGTATCGCTCGTTTGCTACGCCGCGCAGGTTTCACTGGCACCATTCGTGCCGTTGGTGATGTGGCTTTGGACCGCGTACCTTTTATGCAGCGTGTTGGCTTTGATGCTATTGAGCTAAAAGAAGGTGAAGAGGCAGCCTTGGTACCACGTTTACTAAACCACGTTAACATTCACTACCAAGCCAGTAGTGATGGACACGGCCCCGTCTACCTGTAACGCTAGGCCAGAACGCTTGACCAAGGACTGGCACTTTTACTGCGTAAAAAAGCCAGTCCCGGATTGAGCATAGGTTAGGTGACGCGTAGGCCTGGCTTGGCGCCAGTGTCTGGTTCTAGCAAGTAGATACCTTCGCCATCGGCTGCCGCCAATACCATGCCTTCGGACATGCCAAATTTCATCTTGCGTGGGGCTAAGTTGGCTACCATGACCGTCATCTTGCCGATAAGGTCTTCTGGGTTGTAAGCTGATTTAATGCCGGAAAATACCTGGCGGGTTTCGCCATCTAGGTCCAGTTCCAAACGCAGCAACTTATCAGCGCCTTTAACGGCTTCGGCGTGGGTGATTTGTACCACACGTAGGTCTACCTTGGCGAAATCTGGAAATTGGATCTCCTCAGCTATAGGGTCGTCCTGCAGCGGGCTCACGGGGCCAGCCTGCTTTTGCTCTTGTTTCTGCTTTAGGGCTTCTTCCTTAGCGAGCTCTTCCTTTGAATCTTCCAGCATTGTCTCTATGGTCGTACCTTCGATACGGGTCATTAGGGGCTTAAACTTGTTGATTTGATGACCTATTAAAGGTGCATCAAGGCCAGTCCAAGAAATCTCGTCGTTCAAGAAAGCGCCAGCAGCTGCAGCCATGTCAGGTACGATAGGCTGCAAGTAGATCATTAGCATACGGAACATGTTAAGACCCGTAGAGCAGATGTCTTGGACGGCTTGTTCGGTACCTTCTTGCTTAGCTAAGGCCCATGGCTCCTTATCAGCAATGTATTGGTTAGCTACATCAGCGAGGGCCATGATGGCCTTAACGGCTTTGCCGAATTCACGGTTTTCGTAATACTGGGCAATTTCTGCTTTGGCTTTAGTGAATTGAGCAATAAGTTCTGGCTCAGTGATGCTGCTGCTTAGCATGCCATCGTGTTTTTTGGTGATAAAACCGGCACTACGGCTAGCAATGTTCACCACCTTGCCAACTAGGTCAGAGTTTACACGCTGCACAAAGTCTTCTAGGTTCAAATCTAGGTCTTCAACACGGTTATGTAGTTTGGCGGCAAAGTAGTAGCGTAAGTATTCTGGCTGTAGGTGGCGCAAGTAGGTGCCAGCCTTGATAAAGGTACCACGGGATTTGGACATCTTCTTGCCGTTAACGGTTAGGAAGCCGTGTGCATAAACCGCAGTAGGTGTACGGAAATCGGCACAATGCAGCATGGCCGGCCAGAACAAACCGTGAAAGTTAATGATGTCTTTGCCAATGAAGTGGTATAGCTCAGTGCTAGAGTCCTTTTTGAAGTAGTGATCAAAGTCTAGATCATCACGCTTGTCGCAAAGGTTCTTAAAACTAGCCATGTAACCAATAGGTGCATCTAGCCACACATAGAAATACTTGTCGTCTTCACCAGGAATCTGGAAACCAAAGTAGGGGGCATCACGGCTGATGTCCCACTCTTGCAAACCGGAATCTAACCATTCGGCTAGCTTGTTGGCAATTTCTGTTTGCAAGCTGCCACCACGAGTCCACTCACTTAGCATGTCTTGGAAGTCAGGAAGCTTAAAGAATAGGTGTACAGAATCTTTCTGAATAGGGGCAGCACCAGAAATTGCGGACTTAGGGTTGATTAAGTCATTTGGTGAATAGGTGGCACCACAGGCTTCACAGTTGTCTCCGTATTGGTCTTCTGTTTTACACTTAGGGCAGGTGCCTTTGATAAAACGGTCTGCCAAAAATAGCTGCTTCTCAGGATCAAAGGCCTGAGTAATGGTGCGACGGGCGATGTGGCCCTTTTTGTCACAAGCATTGAAAATGTATTCAGCAAAGTGCTGATTTTCTGGCGAGTGAGTAGAGTAGTAGTTATCAAAGGATACCTTGAAGCCAGCAAAATCGGCTTCATGTTCTTCTTGTACCTTAGCGATGAGCTGTTCTGGTGTAATGCCTTCCACTTCGGCGCGCAACATGATGGCGGTACCGTGAGCATCATCGGCACAGACATAGTGGCAGCGGTTGCCCACTAGGCGTTGATAACGCACCCAGATGTCGGTTTGGATGTATTCCAGCATATGGCCTAGATGAATAGAACCATTGGCATATGGAAGGGCGCTGGTAACAAGAATTTCGCGTGCAGAAGTATTGCTCATAAGTGTGTAAGACAAGTTGAGTGAGTAAATAGCATAGGTTAAATGAAACCTAGCTTCTATAAGGGGAGTTATTGTACTCAAAATGCCGCCCAAGCACTAACAAAAATCTATAATTTAGGTGCTGCCCTGCTATAATTGCCCACCTATATTTCTCTGTGTTTTTATATGGTTGCTTGGCACTGGTGCTAAGTGGCTTCAAGGAAGCGTTACATGGCTCTTGAAACAGTGGTGGTTGAACACTACCCACAGCAGTTAGCAGATAAGACAGCTAAACTGAAACAAAGATTTGCAGACCTTGGTGATTGGGCCGATTCAGGTGATTTGGCTGTGTTCGAATCTGCGCCTGAGCACTATCGTATGCGGGCTGAATTTCGTCTTTGGCATACGGACGATGATCTGTTTTATGCCATGTTTCCCAAAGGCCAAAAGTTTAATCCTATTCGCATCGAACAGTTTCAGCCAGGTAGTGCACGTATTAATGAATTGATGCAGCCCTTGTTAGCGTCTATTAAAGCCGAACCGGCATTAAGTAGTCGCTTGTTCCAGATGGACTTTCTTACCAGTCAGACGGGCGAAGCCGTGGTGAGCATGCTTTATCATCGTCAACTTGACGAAGCTTGGGAGATCGCAGCTAACAAGTTAGCCACGGATTTGAATATCAAATTGATGGGCCGTGCGCGTAAGCAAAAAATAGTCATAGGTGGCGATAGCATCATGGAAACCTTGCAGGTAGCAGGGCAGACCTATCGTTATCAGCAGGTAGAAAATGCCTTTACGCAGCCAAATGCCGGTATTAATGAACACATGCTGGCCTGGGCTTGTGCACAGGTTGGTGATAGCAAGGATTCAGAAAAACCAGATTTGTTAGAGCTATACTGTGGTAATGGTAACTTTACTATTCCCTTAGCCGCTAACTTCCGCAAGGTGATGGCTACTGAGATCGCTAAGTCTTCCGTTCACTCTGCGCAGTTTAATTTGCATACTAATGGCATTGATAATGTGGTAATTGCCCGTCTATCTAGCGAAGACATGACCGAAGCCTTAAATGGGGTTAGAGAATTCCGTCGCTTGAAAGATATTAACTTAGCGCAATACCAATTTGGTACCGTGCTTGTTGATCCGCCACGAGCCGGTCTCGATCAAGGCACTTTGGATTTGATTCAACGCTTTGATCGTATTATTTATATTTCCTGCAATCCTGAAACTTTGATGGATAACTTGCAGCAACTAAAGCAAACCCATCAATTACAAGCCAAGGCCATGTTTGACCAGTTCCCTTATACGGATCATGTTGAAACTGGCGTACTACTTACACGTATTTAAAAGGAAGCATTAAACATGCAAGACGAAAACACGGGCGGCTTGGCCGACGTAAAACACATTGTAGCCATCGCTTCTGGTAAGGGTGGCGTGGGTAAGTCTACGACCACAGCAAATATAGCCTTGGCGATGGCGGCGGCCGGTCATAAAGTTGGCGTTTTGGATGCCGATATATATGGTCCAAGCCAGGGTTTAATGCTGGGTGTGACTCCCGGTAGCCATCCAGAGGCCATGGGGGAAAAGTGGTTTGTACCCTTGGTCGCGCATGGTGTGAAGGTTATGTCTATGGCGTTTTTGGTAGACGAAAACTCACCTATGGTGTGGCGTGGTCCCATGGCCGCCGGTGCTTTGCAACAAATGCTGTTGCAAACCCATTGGGGCAAATTAGATTACTTGTTTGTCGATATGCCACCAGGCACGGGTGACATTCAATTGACTATGAGTCAAAAAGCCAAGCTTACCGGCGCTGTGATTGTAACCACGCCACAAGACTTGGCCTTGTTGGATGCGCGTAAGGGTATTGAGATGTTTGCTAAGGTGCAGGTCCCTGTGTTGGGTATCGTGGAAAACATGAGCACTCACGTGTGCAGTCAATGCGGCCATGAAGAGGCTATCTTTGGTGCCCACGGTGGTGCTCAGTTGGCCAAAGATTACGGTACTGAGTTATTGGCCAGCTTGCCGTTAAGTATGGATATTCGTTTGCAGGCCGATGCTGGTAATCCTAGCGTTGCTGCCGACCCACAAGGTACTGCTGCTGTTTCTTACAGTCACTTGGCACAGGCCTTGAACAATAAAATTGGCCAGGCTCCGGCAGGCCCAAGTATCAGTATTGAAGATTAATTACATTCGAGTGAGCGTGTATTATGCGGTTAAGTGATCAGGATATTATCAGCAACCTCGACAAGGGCCATATTGTCATTGAGCCACGTCCCAGTAACGACGTGATTAGCGGTGTCAGTGTGGATTTGCGCCTGGGTAGCAGTTTTCGGGTATTTAAAGATCACGCGCGTGCTTTTGTTGACGTTAGTGCCAGTCGTAATGAGATCAATAAAACCTTAGAAGCCATCATGAGCGAAGAAATCATCGTACCTGATGACGAGGCCTTTTTTTTGCATCCAGGTGAACTGGCTCTGGCTGTTACCAAAGAGTCCATCACCATCCCTCCAGATATGGTGGGTTGGTTGGATGGGCGGTCTTCACTGGCTCGTTTAGGTTTGATGGTGCATGTGACGGCTCACCGCATTGACCCAGGTTGGAGTGGCGCTATTGTACTTGAGTGTTTTAATAGTGGTAAGCTGCCTCTGGCCTTGAAGCCTAATATGACCATTGGCGCCATCAATTTTGAAACCCTGTCTAGCCCAGCTATTCGTCCTTATAACAAGCGTGATAATGCTAAGTATAAGAACCAGCAAGGTGCTGTTGCTAGCCGTATAGATCGAGACAACTAGTCGTACTCATGTCAGCTCTTAACCCTAAACAATGTGATCAAATTATCAAGTCTCTACGCTCCGGCGTAGCGCCTGCGGAGCATATCGACTTAATTCAAGTGGGTCGTGTTGGCGAAAAGGCGACTCTTGATAAAGATGTGGTACATATCGCACAAGGTGGTTCTTGTGTGCGCTTTGTTACGGGTGAGTATGGTAGTGGCAAAACCTTTATTGGTGAAATGCTGCGTCAAGAAGGTATTAAAACCGGTTTGGTTGTAGCCAGTTCGGCGCTCGCTCCGGATAAGCGTTTGCAGGCAAGGGGCGGTGAAACGCGTAACCTTTATTCTGCTTTGGTGCGCTCGTTTAGCACTAAGGCACGTGGTCAGGGCAGTGCTCTGGTCAATATCGTCGAGCGTTTTATTTTGTCCACGCTGCGCGACGCTCATATGGAAGACACTTCTGCCGAAGACAAAATTGCCCAACGCCTGCGTCAGTTTGAAGAGCTGGCTGGAGGCTTTGATTTCATTCGTGTTATTCAGCATTATTGGCGTGGTCTTGATCAAAACTCTGAAACTATAAAAAGTGAAGCATTGCGTTGGTTACGAGGTGAATACCCAACCCTAACGGATGCCAAGCAGGTGTTAGATGTGCGGAGCATTGTCGACTACCGTAACTTCTTTGCCAGTTTAAAAATGCTTTGTGAATTTGTGCAAATGGCTGGCTACCAAGGCTTATTGATCTGCCTTGACGAAATGGTGGCATTGCACGAGTTAACTAACAAGCAAGCACGTATTAATAACTTTAATGAAATCCTTAATATCGTTAACGAATGCCTACAGGGACAAGTGCGTGGTATGGGTTTTGTTTTCTTGGGTACGCCTGAGTTTGTCGAAGATAACAAACGTGGCCTATATAGCTTGCCTGCTCTGAAGAGCCGCCTGGCACCCAATTTGTTAGCTAAAGGTGGTTTGCAGGACGTGTCTGGCCCAGTAATAGCTTTGTTGCCGTTGCAAGAAATGGAAATGGATGAGTTGTTGCAGAAGTTGCGCCATCTTTATGCTTACGGTAACGAGTCAGCCTACTTGATTGACGATAGTCAGATGTGGCAGTTTTTGTTCCGTTGTCGAGAAATACTTGGCGAACAATATTATTTAAATCCACGCCTAGCTATCAAGAGTTACTTGGACTTGTTGGCGGTTATTGAGCAAAACCCGAACGCCGATTTCGATAGCATTTTGCTAAACCTGCGGGTTTAGTACTCTTCCATTTTCTGGTAATAAATACAAAAAAGCTGCTAGTTATTCAAGCATGCCATCAAGAACAAGAAGGTCAGTATTGTCTAAGCTACCGGCTAATTGCATTAGATTGCTTTGGTAAACTAGTTGGTCATACCGAGCGTTAATTAAGTTAACTTTGTTGGTAGCAACTTGCTGTTCTGCTTCTAGTACCGATACCAAGTCTGTTACACCCAATTCATATTCTTTCTGTGTGGCGGCAAGGGATGTATTAGCTGTTTCAAGTAGGCTTTCCTGTAGCTCGATTTGTTGGTTGTTATTGCGCAAGTTGTATAGCATGCTGTCCAATTGTTGTTTGGTGCTACGCTGACTAGCAGTTAAGCTTTGTTGGCTGGCCATCCAGTTGAGGCGAGCCTGTTGAGTTTGTGCTTTGTTTAAACCACCATCATAGAAATTACCTGATATGCGCAAAGAGATATCATCATTTTTATAAGAATAGTGGTTGGCGGAAATGCGGCCTGTTGGGTATTTCTGTGAATCTGTTTGCTGATAGTCGTGGTAAGACTTTTGTACGCCAGCTGTCGCTGCCAACAGGTTAAGGTTGTTCTTCTGAGTTATATCCCACCAATGGCTTAGCTCTAGGTTGTCTATTGCTGGTAAGTCAGTCACCAAGCTAATGCCAGGTAAATTGTTGTGTACAGGTTCGCCTGTGCTTGCGGTAAGGTTATTACGAGCCTGCTGCAAGCCTTGCTGTGCTTGTAGTAAGCTCAAATGCAATTGTTGCACATTGTTTTCAACATTGCTGGCTTGTAGTTGGGTTGCTAGCCCAAGCTGGTTTTGCTTTTGAATGTTTGCCAAGCTTTGTTTCGCTGATCTGACTTGGGCGTCGATGGAGTCGATTTGTGCCTGTTGTTTTACTACGGCAAAGTAGTTGCTTATAACTTGTGCAAGTAAATTCTGTTGAGACGCTTTAAAGCTCAATGCAGACTGCTGAATTGACGCAGTGGTGCTATCTGCCGCATAGAAAGCATCAAGGCGTAAGTTTAATGCTAGGCTCGCGTCGTAGGAGTCGTTACCAGCGCCACTATCCATATTAAATGTTTGGGAGGCGCCACCTGAAAGCACAGGGCGAAAGGCTGCGTCGGCGATTTTGGCAAGCTCTTCAATCGATTGGTGGCGGTGCAAGCTGGCCTTGAGGTTGGCGTCGTTTTCCAGGGCCAGTTGGTGCTGCTGTTGTAAGGCTTGAGCCCAAACAGGAGTGCCAATAGTCAAACACAGGCTTGCTACTAAGCCGAAGGTGATAGGAAAAGCAGGTATACGCATAGGTGCAACTTCATACAGTTGTTTTAATGAAAGCCAATTCTAGCTAAGTCTGAGTAGCTTGGCTATGCGCTTTACGATAATTTACGGGTTGCGAGATAGAGATGCAGCAGGGCTGCACTATCTATTGATCTAAGCTTTGTAGGTCTAGTTGGTAGCGCTTGCCGTCGGGCTCGATTTGAACAATGCGAATGACATGGAAGTTCAGTTGTGGAGCAAACCAAATATAGGTTTGGCGTTGGCTGTCGTCTTTACGAATGCGTTCAACCTTGATAGCTTGGTAGTCTCCACCAGGTAGATTAAGCTGTTCTTGTTGGTGTACTTGGTAGGTAAAGGATTCGACCTTGCCTCCAGCTGCTACTTCGTAAGTTAGATTGCCTGAGGCTTGTAGGCTTATATCTTTACGTAATTGTAGCTGTACCGAAAGTTTGTCTTGAAGAGGTGCTTCTATCGGCATACTCCAGCTGTTGCTTGCTGTTGTGGTAGCTATATTCTTAGACCAATCTAAGTTTACATGTAACTTTTTACTGCGGTTGAGTATTTTGCGGTGATACTGGTAGTCAAGGGGTGTTATTTGTTTATCTTCAATAGTAAATATACTAGTCTCATTTAGCTTTGCTACCATAGCTTTGGCTTCAAGAGATAGTTTCCAGTGCCCGTTGTCTAGCTGTTGTAGTTGGCGTGTTGCAGTTCCGCCTATTTTGAGCCCCACATCCCAGGTGCTAGTGTAGTGGGCAACAAAAGGTTGCAGTATGGAGTCTTGTGCTTTACTAGGTGTACTTATCAGTAAGGGTAACCCGAGTAGAGTTAACCCTAATAGTGTTTTCACTGATTTGCTACGCATGTGTATGAACTCCCGCAATTACGCTTAGGACTCGGCGCGATGAGCAATTCCCTGAGGTGGTAGAGATTGCTTGTCCAGTCGAACTTGGTTGCCATCGAGGCTCAGTCGGCCTTCGCAGAACCACTTAACAACAATTGGATAAATGGTGTGCTCTTGTTGTAATACTTTGCCAGCTAGGGTCTCTGCCGTGTCGTCTTCGTTAACATCGACTATTGCTTGTATGACAAGCGGACCGCCATCAAGTTCACTAGTAACAAAATGTACGCTAGCGCCATGTTGGTTTGCGCCTGCTTCAATGGCACGTGCGTGGGTGTTAACGCCTTTGAATTCAGGCAATAGGGACGGATGAATATTGAGCATGCGTCCAGCGTAGTGATTGGTGAACGCGGGGGTGAAGATGCGCATAAACCCTGCGAGTATCACAAGTTGCGGCTGTTCTGCGTCTATGCGGCGTATTAGTTCGCGGTCAAAGCTGTCGCGGCTATCATATTCACGATGGTTAATAACCTCGGTATTGATACCCGCTGCGCTAGCGCGTTGTAGGCCCATAACATCGGGGTTGTTGCTCAAAACCAAGCTGATATCGGCGTCAATTGTGCCGTTACCAACTTGATCAATGATAGCTTGCAGGTTACTGCCACTACCGGAGATGAGGACAACCAGTTTTGGTCTTTCCTGGGCGCTAGATGAGTCCATTGCTTCGCTTTCCTATACTAGAGTAACTTGCTCTTCGGCACCGTCTCGAGTATTAATTTGACCAAGAATCCAAGGCTCTTCGCCTTGTTCTTGTAGGCAGCTAATAGCGTGTTGTGCAGAGCTGGCAGGAACTACGATAACCATACCAACACCGCAGTTAAAGGTGCGGTGCATTTCAATTTCGTCGATGCCGCCAGCAGACTGCAACCAGTCAAATACCGCGGGACGCTGCCAAGAGCTCTTGTCAATCTTGGAAGCACAGGTTTCTGGCATAACACGCGGTAGGTTTTCCAGTAGACCGCCACCAGTGATATGAGACAAGGCATGCACAGGCACTTGCTTGAATAGTTCTAGCAAGGACTTAACATAAATACGAGTTGGTTCCATGAGAGCTTCACCTAGAGTAGTGTCACCCATAGGTTGATCTAGATCGGCACCGGATACTTCGATTACTTTACGGATTAGAGAGTAACCGTTGGAGTGGGGGCCAGAAGAAGGTAGGCCAATTAGAACATCGCTTTCGCCAACCTTAGTGCCATCAATAATGTCTGCTTTTTCAACAATACCTACACAAAAGCCAGCAAGGTCATAGTCTTCGCCGTCATACATGCCTGGCATTTCGGCAGTTTCACCACCAACTAGGGAGGCACCTGACTGCTCGCAACCAATACCGATACCATCAACAACGCGTGCGGCAATATCAACGTCAAGTTTGCCGGTGGCATAGTAATCTAAGAAGAACAAAGGTTCTGCGCCAGCAACGATTAGATCATTAACACACATGGCAACCAGGTCGATACCGATGAAATCATGGCGGTTTAAGTCCATGGCGAGCTTCAATTTAGTGCCAACACCATCAGTGCCAGAAACTAAAACAGGCTGTTTGTAGCCAGTAGGTAGCTCAAACAATGCGCCAAAGCCACCTAGGCCAGCCATTACTTCTGGACGACGGGTGCGCTTAGCAACCCCTTTAATACGATCAACTAAATCATTACCAGCATCGATGTCGACACCTGCGTCTTTATAGCTTAGGGAAACAGGGGAGTTGTTTTCGCTCATGGGGGTATCCATTGTTGTCTAAATTGAATTAGAGATGTTGAAAAACTGGACGCAGATTTTACCATTTTTAGGCTTGTTGGAACAATCGATTAGATAGATTAAGGTGGAATTATTTAGTCATTATTGTGCCTTATTTGTATCTACAAGTGGTCATCTTGGCGGCATTTGACTATAGTTATCCGATGCGTAGAGGGTGCTAATCAGTTGGTGCTTGTTATTTACTCATTATTTGGTGCTTTTTTGGCTTTGTTAAATGACTTACCTTGTGTGGAGTTAACCTGTTTTGCTTAGGTCTTTATCCCTGTTTTTGTGCCTCATGTTTGGCTTGTTTGCTAATGTTAGTGTGGCTAGCGACTTGTATAAGGCAAAGGTTCCACTGTTAAGTGATAGTGAAGCTGACTTGAAGCGGGCTAAGAGTCAGGCTATGGCGTTGATGATTACTCGGCTGACGGGCCAAGCGGCGAGTTTAAAGGCACCTACAGTTAAAGCAGCTTTAACTAAGGCTGATAAATATATTAGTCAACTTTCTCGAACCACTGATGCAGAATCACAGCAAGTAATGATTCAACTTGGCTTTGACCAGGTATCCGTCAATCAGTTGTTGCAAAGCTCGGGCCAGCCAATATGGGCGTCTAATCGAGCTAATATCTTAGCTTGGCTGGTGTTTGAGGAAATGGGCTTTCAAGAAATTATTGCCGATGGCTCGTTACAAACAAGTGATGTCATACAGCGTGAATCCGAGTTGCGGGGTTTACCTTTGGTTCTGCCGTTGATGGATTTGACGGATCAGCTATTGATCACCCCCAGTGATGTATGGGGCAATTTCGATGAAGTCATAGACGCTGCGTCAGAGCGTTATCAAGCACATGGTTTATTAGTTGGTCGGATATTTAGAAATGCGGATAACCTTTGGCACGGGCAGGGACAAATTAAGCTTGCCTCTAGCCAAGTTGAATGGAAGCTCGCTGCGCAAAGCCTTGATGAGCTTGCAGTCTTAATTATCGAGAATCTTGGGCAAGAGTTAAGTTTGCGCTTTGCTTTAACTAGCGATACTAGTGTTGAACAACAGTCTGTTCTACATATCTCTGGTGTTAAGGATCTGCAAGCTTATGATGAGTTGCAGAAGGTGCTGCAAGAAGTGGCTAGTATTACTCATACATCCTTGTACATTTTACAGGGAGAGAACCTGCAGGTTATCGTAACCCACCAAGGTAGCCGCGATAACCTATTGATTAACCTAGGGCTGCAATCACGCCTGCAGTTACTTGACGGTCAAACGGTGAACACTTACAGTGCAAATAACAGTTTGCTTGCCTATTACAGCTGGCACTAGCCACTACCTCAGTATTAAATGAGTCCTTCATGACACAATCACAAACTTGGTTTTTTCTTATAATTACTTTGCTTCTAGGCTTGTTGGTCTACTTGTTGCAACCTATTTTGGCGCCTTTTGTGATCGGCATGGGTATTGCCTACATGGCAGATCCTTTTGCTGACCGTTTGGAGGTACGTGGTTATAGCCGAACAACATCGGTAATTATTGTATTTTTGGTCATAACCGTATTGATAGTAATTGGCTTGTTGTTATTGTTGCCTCTATTTTTTCGCCAGTTACAGTCATTGATTGCTTTGATTCCAGATATACAAAGTTGGATCAACAATGTCATGTTGCCTTATCTCCAGACGCGTATGGACGTGGATTTGCAGAGTTTGGAGTTGGACTTGCTGGCCCGCACCTTGTCTTCTGAATGGCAGCAAGCTGGTGGTATTGCTTCGCAAGTGATGAGTTATGTAACGGCTTCGACTATGGGGTTGTTGGGTTTTTTGGGTTCTGCTTTTTTGGTGCCGGTCGTCGGTTTTTACTTGTTGCGAGATTTTGACGTTTTGATTGCTAATATCAAAGAGACCCTGCCGCGCAATGTTGAGCCTAAGGTGACCCATTGGGTGACGGAATGTGATGAGGTGCTTAGTGCCTTCGTGCGTGGTCAGTTGCTGGTGATGTTTGCTCTTGGCCTAATATACGGTATTGGTTTGTCGTTGGTTGGGCTCAAGTACGCAATGTTAATTGGCTTAATAGCGGGCTTAGCTAGTATTGTGCCTTATTTGGGTTTTGCCGTTGGCTTTGTAGCGGCAATTTTAGTTGCTTTGTTCCAGTTTGATTCTTATATGGCGATGATTGCCGTCACGGCAGTTTTCGTAGTTGGTCAGGCCCTTGAAAGCACTATTTTGACCCCTTTGTTGATCGGTGATCGTATTGGCTTACACCCTGTGGCAGTAATATTTGCTGTTTTGGCAGGGGGACAGTTATTTGGTTTTATAGGCATGCTACTAGCGTTACCTATTGCCGCCGTAATTATGGTATTGTTGCGCCACTTGCATGAAGGTTATAGAAATAGCACCCTCTATGACCAGTAGGATTTAATAACCAATGAATTTAGCTGTTACTGGCCAGCCTGGTCAGCAATTGACTCTTAATATGCGCTTGTCCAGTTACGCTAACTGGCACAACTACAATTTTGGCGCTAGTCCAGGTGTATTTGCCGCCTTGCAAAAGGTTGCTCAATCACCAGCGTCAGAAGTGTTGTTTGTGCAAGGTGCAAGCGGCTTAGGCAAAACGCACCTGCTACAAGCCACAGCTCAAGCTGCTATTGATCTAGAATGGCAGGTAGGTTACCTAGCCGCTGATGAATTATTAGCCATGGGAGCTGAAGCTGGCGCAGAAATGTTGGCAGGCTTTGAGCAGTTCCAACTTCTATGCATTGACGATATTGACCTCTTGAGTCAGGATCCAAAGTGGTGCGAAATTCTATTCCATTTATATAATGCTAACCAGCAGCTAGGGCATGGTTTGTTGATTAGTAGTTCACAAACGGCGCACAATTTAGTCTGTGCATTGCCTGATTTACAGTCCAGATTGCAGTTGGCTTTGATGTTACCTTTACATGAACTTGACGAGTCTGCCCAGGTGGCACAGTTGGTGGAAAGAGCTCATCAAATTGGCTTAAATATCACCACTGATGTTGCTCACTTTATCTGTTTGCATAGTCAGCGTAATATGGGCGCAATAATGTCGGTTTTATATAAGCTTGATGCTGCCTCGTGGCAGGAAAAACGCAAGCTCACCATACCTTTTATTAAACAAACCATGCAGTGGTAGTGGTATAGACCAAATAACTTATGAATTCATTGATTAAATACAGCCTTATTATTTTAGCGTTGGGGCTTGGTGGTTGTGCAGGCGCACCAAAACAAATACATGGAGAAACGCTACAGTCGGATCCGTGGCAAAATGCCAACCGCAATATTTACGCTTTTAATAAAGCGATAGACAAAGTGGTGTTGTCACCTGTGACTAAGGTTTATGCTGCTATTACGCCAGATCCAATTGAATTGGCCGTAGAGAATTTCTTTAATAACCTATCCGAAGTATCACACTTTGCTAACCATCTGTTGCAAGGTAAGCCAGCCTTGGCCGTTACTGACGCTAGCAGGTTATTGATAAATAGCACTGTCGGCATATTTGGTGTTATTGATGTGGCTTCTCATTTTGGTCTATATTCTGAAGCCGAAGACTTTGGTCAGACGTTGGGGTATTGGGGTGTCGATTCTGGGCCCTATGTGGTGTTACCTTTCTTTGGTCCAAGTACTATTCGTGATGGTGCTAGTGTACTGGTTGATTATCAGTTGGACCCATTGGCCGACTATGAGCCGGTATCGCACCGTACTGGACTACAAACATTGCAAGTATTAGATACGCGTAATCAACTGCAGGATGTGCAGGAGTTAATCATCGGTGATGAATACAGTTTCGTTCGCGATGCCTACTTGTCTCGGCGTGCAATGCAGATTCGAGATGGTGCTCCCGTAGCGCAGACTGACGACGAATATGGTGACGAAGAGTTTGACGAATTTGACTGATGGGCTAGTGTGCGCAGAAGTAAGACTAAGGTCGCTCTTGTTTGCGCATTCTAATGGGCCTAAGGTAACAAGTGTTTATGACTGATTTTAGGAATGGAGTCATGTATGGAATCTGACGTTAGTCAGCTTCTTCTGATTGCAGATGAGCAGCAGCTTACACAGCAAATGGCGGCTCACTATGGTCACCTGGAGTATCAGGTACAAGTTGCAGAATCTCCGTTGCATGCGTTGCAACTGCTGACAGATTGTCCTATACATCTTATCCTATTTTATTATGACCCTAATGTGCTCACGCACTCGGCTTTGCTGCAAGATGTGCTGGAAAAAGCCGAAGAAATCCCGCTTATATTAGTGACCGATGTCACCACGGCCCATGACGTTACTTCTTTGTTGCGTTTAGGCGCTACGGCTGTGTTTGACTTACCTCTAGATAGTCAGTTAGAGCTAGATAAGTGTGTAGCCCGTCATGTTCGTCACGCCAAACTTTTCTTTGAGAATTTACGTTATCGCCGTCAGCTGGAACAAGCCAACCTTCAACTCAATGAATCCCTCGCCGAATTAGAGCGTGATCAGCAAGCAGGCCGTTTGATGCAACAACGGCTAATGCCGCCGGAACAGACGCAGTTAGATGGCTTGTTAATTAACCGTCATACTCAGTCATCTCTGTATTTGAGTGGCGACTTTGTTGATCACATGAGTTTGCCTGATGGTCGGGTGTTGTTTTATTTGGCCGATGTTTCTGGGCACGGTGCATCTTCGGCAATTCTTACGGTATTGTTGAAGTCCCTAACGCGCTCGATTGTTGCGGATAACCCGTTTGAAGCCAATATGCCTATTGCTATCGATGACATGATGGCGCGGCTTAATGAAGAGATTTTGGCCTTTGATGTTGACAAGCACTTAACCATGTTTATCGGTTTAATTAGTGCCGATCGTCGCCGTTTAAATTACTGTGTTGGCGGTCATTATCCTATGCCAGTTATTTGCCAAGGCGAGCAACTGGAATATTTGCCAGGCTTGGGCTCGGGTTTTCCATTGGGCTTGTTTGAAGGTGCCGAGTACGAGCTGTTTCGCTATGAGTTACAACCACAATTTACCTTGATGTTGTGCTCGGACGGCGTTTTGGAAGTGCTGCCCAATGCTAATGATGTGGATCAGCAAGCTATGTTCTTGGATGTGTTGCGTGAACAAGGTTGTCATATAGCAGGTTTGATTTCTGGCTTACAGCTTGACCAATCTCAACAAGTGCCGGATGATATAGCTGTGTTAAGCATAAAAGGGGGCTTTCATGAGTGATGGCCGTATCCTCGTGGCCGAGCAAGATGGTGTATACGTACTCAAATTTTTGGGTGATGTACGCTTGACCCTGTGCCCATCCTTAGATCAATACCTAGATAATGCGCTACACAGTCGTCATTTTCGCAGAGTACTGATTGATCTAACGGAAACCCAAGGTATTGATTCTACTTCCCTAGGCATATTGGCCAAGTTAGCTGTGCGCATGCGCAAACAAGTACAGCGTGTACCAACACTAGTATCTACCAACAATAACATCACCCGGATTTTGCTAAGCATGGGCTTTGATAAGGTGTTTACCTTAGTGAGTAAGCTCGATACCGAGCTGCCACCGTGCGACCAGCTAGAAAATGCCAATTGCAGCGAGCGAGAAATGCAAGATAAGGTATTGGAAGCGCACAAAACGTTGATGGGATTGAATGACAAGAATCAGCAGGAATTCAAGAGCCTAGTTGATGCCCTTGAATCCCAGTGTCAGATCTAACTGATTTATTTCTCTATTGCTTCTTTTAACTTACCTTACCTTACCTTACCTTAGATTAACTACTTAATCAGCTAGTTACCGAGCATGGCTTCGAGTTTTTCTTGGTCGCGAGTAAAGTTACGAATACCTTCTGCAAGCTTCTCAGTGGCCATAGCATCTTCGTTGTGCAACCAACGGAAGCCAGCTTGATCAAGATCTAGCTTAGGTTCATCACAAGTGACTTGCTGGGCATTTAGCACCTGAGGTAGGTCGCCTTCGTCTGCGGCTAACTGCTGCATCAAGTCAGGGCTAATAGTCAGGCGGTCACAGCCTGCTAACTGTTCGATTTCGCCCGTGTTGCGGAAGCTTGCTCCCATCACTACGGTGTTGTAGCCATAATGCTTGTAGTAGTTGAAGATACGCGTTACCGACACGACGCCTGGATCTTCAGCGGCAGGGTAAGCATCGACGTTATTAGCTTTTTTGTACCAATCTAAAATACGGCCAACAAACGGTGATATCAAATACACACCAGCTTGTGCACAAGCTACGGCTTGAGCAAAGCTGAAGAGCAACGTT
>CALKFY010000041.1 GCA_938084925.1 uncultured Pseudomonadales bacterium | reverse complement strand
TGGGCATTTTCGCTACGGCCACTGGCAACAACTGCTTGGCCATGGGTAACCTGCTAGCCAATACCGAAGTGCCGCAAGCCATGGTGGATCATTTCGAAAGCTCAAAGGGCCACCTAGCCGAGCGCCTTATTGCGGCGCTTGAAGCTGGCTTAGCCGCTGGGGGCGAAATGGGCCCAGTCCATTCTGCCGGCGTGCTGGTTTACGGTGAGCCGGAGTGGCCGATCGTGGACCTACGTGTAGACTGGCATATCTCCCCTATTGGCGAACTACGCATGGTATGGGAAAACTACCAGCCACAAATGCAGGCCTATATTACCCGTGCCTTAGACCCTGCCAACTCAGAATCCTACGGCGTACCCGGAGACGAATAATCATCATGTCTGCTTCACTTGCCACCACTACTGCCACCGCTAGCGCTAGCGCTATTGCGCTGCTAGACAAACTTATAGCCTTTGATACCACTAGCTGTAACAGCAATATGCCGCTTATGCAGTTTATCCAAGACTACCTTGGCGAGCATGGCGTTAACAGTGACCTAGTGCACGACCCAGAACTGCCTAAAGCCAACTTGTTTGCCACTATCGGCCCCGATATTGACGGTGGCGTCATGCTCTCTGGACACACAGACACAGTGCCGGTAACTGGCCAAAATTGGACCAAAGATCCCTTCCAACTAAGCCTAGAAGATGGCCGCTACTATGGCCGTGGCACTACGGATATGAAGGGCTTTTTAGCTTGCGTCTTGGCCGCGGTACCAGAGATGGTGAAACAGCCATTAAGCCAACCTATTCACCTTGCCTTCTCTTACGATGAAGAAATTGGCTGTGTCGGCGTGCGCCACCTTATTGAACGTATGCAAAGCCACCCACACCGCCCTGCAGCCTGTGTGATTGGTGAACCTACCAGCATGGAAGTGGTAACGGCTCACAAGGGCAAGGTGGCACTAGAAGTAACAGTACGTGGCAAAGAATGCCATTCAGGCATGGCACCAGCCGGTGTTAACGCCGTCAACTACGCTGCGCGCATTATTAACTATTTAGAAAACCTGGCCTTGGACAAGGAGCAAAACGGCCCTTTCCAGGACACCTTTTCACCACCTTTCACTACCGTGCACACAGGCACCGTCAATGGCGGTACAGCCCTAAATATAGTGCCTAATTTGTGCCAACTGCGTTTTGAAATTCGCAACATCGCCAAAGAAGATCCGCAGTTACTGCTACAAGATTTTGAAACCTTTCTGCAAGGTCTGCGCGAGGAAATGCAAGCCAAGCATGCTGACTGTGGTATTGAAACACGTGTGCTATCGGAATACCCAGGCCTACAAACGCCCGAGAACACCGACATCGTTGCCCTCATGCGCCGCCTAGCCGACAGCCACGACACGGATATAAAGATTAACTTTGGTACCGAAGGTGGCCTATTCAGCAATATGCTCAACATCACCACCGTGGTATGTGGTCCCGGCAGCATGGAACAAGGCCACAAGCCCGATGAATTTATTCATGGCCAGCAGCTTGAACAATGCATGGGGTTCTTACAGCGTTTGGTAGGCGAACTGCGTAGCTAAATCAGAGTTAGACATCAATCAGGTTGCAGGGTAACCCTTATGCAACCTCATTAAAATCTATACGCTCTAGGTCTTTGGTATCTACATATCTTCGCGCTTTCCACAAGTCATAGCTTTCTTGTAGGGTTAGCCAGCTTTCCGCAGTACTGCCTAATACTTTAGAAAGTCTGATGGCCATTTCTGGAGAAATGCCTGCCTTGCCTGTCAACAAGCGGCTGAAAGTACTACGAGCCACACCAAGCTGATCAGCAATCATATTGCCCGTAATGTCGTTGAACGGTTCAATATAAGTACGGTAAATCAGTTCCCCTGGGTGGGGTGGATTATGCTGTTGTAGATTCATTAGTGATAGTCCTCGTAGTTCACAATATAAGCATTGCCATCTTCAAATTTAAAAACAATGCGCCAATTACCACTAACATTGACAGCCCAATGCCCCTTCAACCTACCTTTTAGTGCATGTAATCGATAACCAGGCTTGTCCATATCTTCAACTACTGAGGCAGCGTGCAAGAAAGCTAACCTATCTTGAATTTTTGTAGCATGAATTGCCTGAATTCCAGCGAGGCTACCCTTAGTAAAAAATATTTCCAAGCCTTTATGTTGAAAGCTTTTAATCATTTTGATGACCTCATGATAGCAAAATTCCCTATTGCGCAACAAGGAATATACATCAATTAAATTGAATAGTATCCCCTTCCCATATACTGGTCCCACCAAATACATCAAAAACACCAGAACTGGCTATTTCGAATACTTAAAGTATGGCCTAGTATACTCATACCAGTTTTTACCTATGCCTGCGTATTGCTCAAGGACTCGACTATGAACCAAGCCATTGCAACCAAAACCCTCGCCAGTGTTTGCCCTCTTGATTGCCCAGATACCTGTAGTTTGAGTGTAACAGTGGCTAATGAACAAATCCTTGAAGTAAAAGGTTCCACCGCCAACCCTTTCACCGCGGGTAAAGTGTGCACCAAGGTCACTCGTTATTATCCTGACCTAATTCATGGTAACCAGCGCTTAACTCAGCCTCTACGCCGTACCGGCCCCAAAGGCTCTGGGCAATATGCAGCCATTAGTTGGGACACGGCCCTAGACCTAGTGCATGCGGGCTTGCAAGCCGCCATTGATAAACATGGTCCGCAAAGCGTAGCACCACTTAATTATGCAGGACCTCATGGTGAGCTAGGTGGCGGTTCCATGGATGTGCGTTTCTTCAATCAATTGGGTGCCTCGCAGTTGGACCGTGGGACGCTATGCGCCGGCACGTCAGGCAAGGCCTATGATAGCCTCTATGGTCCTTGCCCAGGCATGCCCCCACATCAGGCCCAACATTCTGATCTTATTGTTATTTGGGGTATAAACGTTACCGTGTCCAACCTGCACCTGATGCGGGAAATCAACAAAGCCAAACAACAAGGTGCCAAACTGGTTATCGTCGACCCAAAGCGCATCATGGCCGCCACCAAGGCAGACCTGCACCTGGCCGTTTATCCAGGTAGCGATGTGGTTTTGGCCATGGCACTAGCGGCGGAGCTAGAACGCCGTGATGCTTTGGATATGGCCTTTGTTAAGCAATGGACTACGGGCTTTGATGCCTTTATGAGCGAAGCAAGAAAATACACTATTGAAGACGTAGTAAACCTTTGCCGACTTTCTAGCGAAGAATTCCATGCCTTTGCCGATCTCTACCAAACAGCCACTGAGGTTTCTGTAGGAACCGGTGTTGGTTTAGAACGCACGCGCAACGGTGGTTCTAGCACTCGTGCGGCCTTTGCATTACAAGCATTGACTGGTAATCATGGCCGCCTTGGCGCCGGCATTATTGGCAATTCAGGCAAGCTTGCACCTAGAACTCGAGCCAACTTGCAACAAAGTCATCTTATCAAGCCCAACACTCGCACCTTAAACATCATCGACATAGGTAAGAAGCTGCTCGACAAAAACATGAAAATCCCTCTTAAGGCACTGGTTATTTATAACCATAACCCTATTGCGGTGCACCCCGATCAAGCCACCATGATCAAAGGTTTACAACAAGAAGATGTATTTAGTGTGGGCATTGATTTAGCCATGACCGACAGCATGGCCATGTGTGATGTTATTTTGCCTGCCGCTAGCCATTTTGAGCACCATGATATCTATGGTGCCTACGGCCACAACTACTTACAAAGAGCAGAACCTGTGATTCCTTGTGTGGGAGAAAGCTTACCCAACACAGAAATATTCCGCCGCTTAGCAACAAAATTTGGTTTTACTGGCGAAGACTTTACCGCTACCGATGAGCAGTTAATCAACATGTCAATGGATGCCAGCAATCCAGTGTTCAAAGACCAGCCACCTAGCCAGATGTCCACTGAGCAAGCCATATTCATGACCAAAGATGGCCAAGAATCTATCTTGTGCAGTACGGTCATGCCGGCAACCGAGGATGGCAAAATCCACCTTTATGATGCCGAACTAGAAGCCAAGTTTGGTTGCGGAGTACCACGTTATCAAGAAACCGCAAGGCCTTTACCTTTGCTGCTAATAACACCGAGTTCGGATAAGCGCATCAACTCCACCTTCGGCCACCATGAAGATTCCAGCACGCAAGAAGAGCTGGAAATGCACCCAGCCGATGCCCAAGCACGCGGGCTAACCAATGGCGATAAGGTAGTGGGTTGGAATGACCTTGCCGAAGTCACCTTTGCGGTGAGAATCTCCGACCATGTTCAGCCAGGTGTCGTCTACAGTCCTAAGGGAACATGGCGCTGCACCAGTGACACGGGTCTTACGGCCAATGCACTTATTCCCGCACACCTACGCACCGACATTGGCGATGGTGCCTGCTACAACGACACCTTTATTGAGGTGAAACACGCCTAAGCATCACCATAGAACGTCTTACGAGAGGCCTCCGACAAGGCTATGCCTGGTTGGTTGTTATAGGCAAAAACCACTAGCATGCGGTCTCTTGTACCTTCTGTGGGAGTGACGCGATGGATAGCGTTACGACCACGAAACATGGCCAAGGTGCCCGCATCAGCCTTGAGGTTTTTAACGGCTGTTTTGCCATCTAGCACATCGTCCACACCGGCATAATTCATGTCGCCGGTTTCGGAGTTTCTAAGACGCGTAACATACTCAAATTCACCGCCTGCTTCGGGCCTTTGGATCATTAACGTGATAGCAAAAGAAGATTCATCAAAATGCCAACCTAACTCTTGCCCTTCGCCAGCATAATGCAAGTTAATAGAACCTACGTCATCGGCGTAGTTATACAGTTTTTCCTCACCCAAAACTTGAGCAAGAAACTCGCGAAACATGGGGGCATCATACAATGTACGCAGAGGTGAGTCCGCATCGATAACATTGTCAGCAATCAAACCCTTGGAGGAAACAACCTGACGGTTACGTGCATGATCAAGAGATAGTTCTGGATCAACTGGTCGCAGGTACACCGTATGAGTACCTTGAGCAAAATACGCCTGATCTTTTTTACTAACGCCTTCTTCGACAATACGGCTCAAAGCTTGGGGACTAATAAACTGATCCAACACCAATACGCCTGCTTCATCAAAACGCTCTTTGCAGCCTTTGATATAAGCCGGATCAGTAATGGGGTAGTTATCCAATTCCACAACGTCGGTAAAATGCATAGGGTTGATTCCAAATCTATTTTAGTGAACTGTTAGACTAGCTAATGCATAGACTACTGAATAGTGATATATTTTTACCTTATCTTTAAGAAACTCTTAAATATAGACTTTATGAAAAAAACACCACTACCACCGATGAAGTCAATTCTTGCTTTTGAAGCTGCCGCTCAGCAAGGCAGTTTTAGCGCCGCCGCGGAACAGCTATTTGTCACTCCTGCCGCCATTAGCCAGCAAATGCGGTTGCTCGAAAAACACTTAGATTTAAGCCTATTTGTGAGGTCCAAAACGGGGGTAAAGTTGACTCATGCAGGTCACCATTACTTGTCTGCCATAAACCAGGGATTAGAAACCCTACGCCTTGGTCAAAAGCAACTGGATACTTTTCGTCAACAGCATATCATTACTATCACCGCCCTCTCCTCTGTGGCTTCCAAGTGGCTAATGCCTAGAGTACGCCAATGGATGGAAATGCACCTGGGTACAGAAATACGTGTAGTCGCTAGCCATTCCAAGGTGGATTTTAGCCAGTCTGCCTCGGACATGTGTATCAGTTTTGGCAAGCAAGGTTATCAAGGAGTTCACAAAACTCTGTTGTTTACCGACAAGTTGTCCTTAGTGGCTAGCCCAGCTTTACTGACGAAATTATCCAATCCATCGGACCTAGGTGCCTTGATGGAATTACCCAAAATCACCATCGACTGGGGCCATGAGAACCGTGATCTGCCCGATTGGGACAATTGGTTTGAAGCAGCAAACGTGGCACCAAAACCTGATGTGAGCGGCCCCCATTTCAACCTCTCTAGCATGGCCATTGAGGCAGCGGTACAAGGCCAAGGCTTATTATTAGGGCAGCATAGCTTTATTGAACAAGAATTGCGTAGCAAGACCTTAATCAACCCCATAGATTTGACCTTACCGCTACGCCAAAGCTACTATTTAAACTATCCTAAACGCAGTCTAGAAAAACCAGAAGTGATGGCTTTTATAGAGTGGTTAGAACAACAACCTGCCTGATTTGTTACAATCAAAACGTCATTGCGAGGTGCGCAGCACCGTGGCAATCTCCGTCAGGCGCAGTGCCAGCTTGAAGAGATTGCTTCACTTCATTCGCAATGACGGATTTATTTATCAGGCTTAGGGTAGCGGCTATTGGCTTCCAATACATTCAGATCTAAGTGGTTACGCATATAGCGCTGTTTAGCGTCTATTTGTGGTTGATAATCCCAAGGTGCAAAGGTGCCTTGGCGGTTCGCCCTATCCACTAGCGTACGGCAGCGCTGGCTCTGTTTTACTTCGGCAGTAAAGCGTGCAAAATCCCAACCTGCTTGTACCTCATTGGTGTATTTCGCCACCAGATCCTCATACTCGGGCAGTTCAGCCAGGTTGTGCATTTCCAATGGATCATCTTTTAGGTTGAACAACTGCAAAGGATCAGCTTCACAATAGTTAAACTTATAATCGGCCTGGCGAATCATCACCATAGGGCCTACTGAGCCTTCTGCACAGTATTCTGAATAGGTGCGGCGTGCTGGATCTTCATTACCTGAGGCCAGCTCAACAAAGCTCTGGCCATCGATATCACATACCAAAGCGGTAGGGTCACCACCGGCTAGATCTATGAGTGACGGTAAGATGTCACAGTTGCTCACTGGCGTATTCACCTCACCTGCTTGGAACTTGCCTGGTGCGGTGACCACTAGTGGGATACGGCAAGAGTACTCAAAGAAGCTCATCTTATACCAAAGGCCACGCTCACCCAACATGTCACCATGATCGGCACACAGAATGATTTGCGTGTTGTCAGCTAAGTCCGTTTGCTCTAGTACAGTCAGTATTTCGCCCATCTTGTCATCTAAGTAACTGATATTGGCAAAATAGGCATGGCGGGCATTACGTATGTCTTCTTCTTGGATATCAAACTGGGTGTAATCCACCGCATCATATAAGCGCTGAGAGTGCGGGTCCTGATTATCGTAGCCAAGATCTGACACCTGTGGCATAGGAATCTTGTCATGATCGTACAAGTCCCAAAACTGCTGGCGAGAAACGTAGGGATCGTGAGGATGAGTGAAGCTCACGCACAGGCAAAACGGACGAGTATCAACGCGACGGGCGTATTGATACAACTTAAGCTTGGCGTTGTAAGCAACTTCATCATCAAATTCCAACTGATTACTAATTTCCGCAATACCGGCTTCGGTCACAGAGCTTAGATTGTGATACCACCAGTCCACGCGCTCTAAAGGCTTTTCCCAGTCTGGAGTCCAACCAAAATCAGCGGGATAAATATCCGTGGTAAGACGTTCCTCAAAGCCATGTAACTGATCGGGGCCAACAAAGTGCATCTTACCGCTCAAAGCCGTCTGATAGCCCATATCACGCAGATAATGGGCAAAGCTTGGCGTAGTCGCCTTGAACTCAGCAGCATTGTCATAAATACCGTTGCGAGAAGGTAGTTGCCCTGTCATAAAGCTACCACGAGAAGGCGTACACAAAGGGCTTGGCGTGTAACAATTATTAAACTTGACGCCCTTATCGATGAGCTTACGCATATTGGGAATATGCAGGTGGTCGATCATGTCGGAGTCTAGTAAAGGGCCGCTCATCTGATCGACCATTAAGATTAAGAAATTAGGTTGCATAATTCATTCCTACAAAAAGAATACGTTGGTCGGGTTTTAACCCAACAAGGTGTAAATCCAGTTTTAACCCGACAAAATCGGTACCATGTCGGACTGAAGTCCGACCTACACGGTGTGTCCGACTTACATGGGCCTTTTGGCTGTGCCCGGGCGCTGACGAGTTAGCCACTGCTCATCTTGCCAATAGTTAGCCTCTACATCTTTCATTGCTTGTTTACCCAAGATCATATCAGCGGCTTTTTCTGCCACCATGATAGTGGGGGCATTGAGGTTGCCGTTAGGGATCGTTGGAAAGATAGACGAATCCACCACGCGAAGTGCTTCCATACCACGCACACGGCATTGATCATCCAATACGGCCATAGGGTCATCATCGGTGCCTAGCTTGCAGGTGCATGACGGGTGATAAGCACTTTCCACATTGGCTTTGACCCAAGTATCAATATCTTCATCACTTTCAATAGTCATACCCGGTTGAATTTCATCACCTTTATAGCGGTCCAAAGCCGGCTGATTGAGCACTTCACGGGTTAAACGAATGGTGTCGCGCCAATCCTGCTTGTCTTCTTCGGTACCGATATAATTAAACAGAATTTCTGGTGCATCACTGGCCTTGTCACTGGTTATGTGAACATGCCCTCGGCTAGTTGGTTTATTGGGCCCTACGTGCACCTGATAACCGTGCCCATCAAACGCCGCTTGACCGTCATAACGCATGGCCGCAGGTAAAAAGTGGTATTGGATGTTGGGCCATGCCAAGCCTGCCCGTGAACGAATAAAACCGCAGGATTCAAAATGGTTGGTTGCACCGAGACCGTCGCGACGTAATATCCAACGCGCGCCAATTAAGAACATCTGCCAGTAGTTAAGCTTGCTATTAAGGGATATAGGCTCCTTACAACGGTACTGAAAATACACTTCCAAGTGATCTTGCAGGTTCTTACCAACACCCGGCAAATGCTGCACCGTGGCCACACCTGCCTTGTCTAATACCTCTGCGTCGCCGATACCGGATACTTGTAATAGCTGTGGCGAACCCACAGAACCGGCACTAAGTATCACCTCTAATTGGGCGTTTACCGACTGGCTTTGGCCGCCCTGAGTAAACTGCACACCCACGGCTCGCTTACCTTCAAGTAGCACTTTTTCGACCTGCACCTTGCGCAGAATAGTTAAATTAGGACGTTTTCCAAGCTTATCAATATGCGCCCGTGAGGTACTGTCTCGTACGCCATCTTGCACCGTCATTTGCATACTACCGAAGCCTTCTTGCTGATAGCCATTGTAGTCTGCAGTATAGGGGTACCCTGCTTCCTGGCCAGCATCGATAAAGGCTTGGTACAAGGGGTTTAACTGCATGTCATTGCCGGCACAAGTACCCACAGGTCCATCGGCTCCACGATAGGCATCACCACCTTTGGACCAGGTTTCGGACTTGCGAAAATAAGGCAAGCAATCAGCATATCCCCAGTTGTCTAAACCCAGTTCGCGCCATTGTTCATAGTCCATGGCATTACCACGCACATAAACCATACCGTTAATGGAAGACGAGCCCCCCATAACCTTACCCCTAGGGCAATGCATCTCGCGGCCATCTAATCCAGGCTCTGCTTGGCTGTGGTACTGCCAAGCGTACTTCTCCGTATTCATGGGGTAAGACAAGGCCGTGGGCATCTTGATAAAGATACTCTTATCAGAGCCACCTGCTTCCAATAGCAATACCTGATGCTGACCCGATTCCGTCAAGCGGTTTGCCAACACACAACCGGCAGAACCAGCACCAACAATGATGTAATCATAGGAGACCATACCATACCCTCTAATTTCTTTTATTGAATAACTGTTCAATAATAATCTTTACTACATCATCAGGTCAATATTAAAACTAGTTTTTATTAAATGACTGTTCAAAATAAACCCAAGCCTAGGTATCATAGACAACAATTGCAGAAAGGAATTGAAAGCTTGCCAAAACTAGGAATGAAAGCCATCCGTAGTGCACAACTCATTGAAGCGACTATGCAGGTAGTGGATAGAGTCGGACTACACAAGGCCAGCGTGGCCATGATTGGTGCAGAAGCCAAGGTAGCCCCTAGCATTATCAACCATTATTTTGGTGGTAAAAGCGGTTTGCTAGAAGCCACTATGAAGCACGTTTTACAACAGTTACAAGCCGCCGTACAACTGCGTTTACGCAAATTGGAGTCAGACGATGTAGTAGCCAGAATTATAGCTATCATCGATGGCAACTTTGACCCTAGCCAAGTTGAATCCCGGGTTACCAAAACCTGGCTAGCCTTTTGGGATCATGCCATGCATGAACCTACCCTCTTTCGTTTACAACGCATTAATGAGAAACGCTTAGTTTCTCACCTACGTTTTGAACTAAAGAAAGTTCTGCCCCCCGACCAGGCGACAGATGTGGCAGCCACTATAGCTGCCCTAATTGACGGTATCTGGTTACGCGGCGCTTTAAACCCCGCTGGCATCGATAGCCAGCGAGCCAAGTATTTATTAATTAAATACCTATCTAGCCAAGGACTCAGCTAGTCAATGCCTTACCACTCAACCAACTTAAAGCGCATCAACTTCAGCAGGAGCTTCAGCTTTAAGAAATTCAACCAGCGCCTCTGTTGCCAAACTAGCTGGTTTATTGGCTGGACGTAGTAAATTCCAGGTACGAATAATAGGCAAATTTTTCACCTCTAACACCACCAGCCTGCCACTAGCCAATTCATGACTTATAGTATGACGTGACATAAAGGCAATACCTAAACCTGCCATAACCGACTGCTTAATAGATTCATTGCCGCCTACCACGTGACCACGAGGCGAATCAATATCATTACTCGACAAAAAATAATTCATTAACTTGCGAGTACCAGAACCGTCTTCGCGCTTGAGAAATATTTCGTTAGCAATATCGCTAGGCGATATACCTTTTTGCTTAGCTAGCGGGTGCTGCGGGTGGGCGATGAGCACATAAGGGTGTTCGGCAAATACTTCACTTTGTACATTAATACGTTTAGGGGGGCGCCCCATGATGGCTATATCAATAGAACCTTGTGCTAGGTATTCCACCACTTGCGAGCGGTTGACCACTTCCATTTGTACTTCAATATCACTGTGCTGATCATTAAAGCGCTTAACCAATTGGGGAATAAAATAACGTGCTGTGGTTGTAATTGCTAAGCGAATAGTGCCCCTGCGCATACCGTGTAATGCATCCAAAGCTTCACCCGCCTCTTCCAGCTGATCGAGTATATTTTGCACATAAGATAACAATAACTCACCAGCCGCAGTTAGCTCAAGCTGGCGTCCTATTTTTCTGAACAACTCAGATTCGGTGATTTCAGCGAGTTTAGCCATCTGCATAGATATCGCCGGCTGACTAAGGTGCAATTGACTGGCAGCACCAATGAAACTGCCTGTTTGGGCGGCTGCTGCGAAAATTCTAAGTTGCTTGAGAGAGATAGTTTTCTCTAGAGGCGGCATATTATTTAGCCCAATAATAACATCACTTAAGTCAATATTAATCCATACAAGATAATACATCAATATAACTGATATATAAGTAACAGTTATCCCATAAATTTTATTGAACTATTTATTGTTTACAATAAATTTTTATGAACTATAGTAACTACTTATAGGTAGCTGGCCAAGGCTAGCTATCAAACCGAAAGAGGGCAGTCGTATGAAATACTTTGTGAATTACGCAGTACAGGGAATTTGTAAGTCCATCTCTATCTATGCCAAAAATCGTGTCGAAGCCTATGACACTATTTACCAGTCATACCCCGGCGCTACCATTCTCAACCTAGTTAGCGTGCACTCGGAATACGAATTTCCAGAATGAGCCTTACTTTTCTGAGTTTTTTCTTGGCTTAGAGTGCAACTAATCAGCAGTAACGGCCTGGGCCGCTATGCCGGTTGCCAGTGTTAACTGCATTTGTTGTAGCATTTTCTGCTGGCTCATACCTTCCTGTGCTATGAGCCATGAAGCACTATAAAGCATGCTATCCACCACAGAGACTACCCAGCTAACATCCAAGGCCGGATTAATTTCACCTGCAATTTGTCCTTGGCTTACCCACTCGGTAACCCATGCTACCTGTGTCTCATAATGTTGCCACACGTCACGGTCCAGCTCGGCAACAGTCCAAATCATCTGTAAAAAATGATACCTTTGAGCTAAGGGCAACAAAGCCTGAAGCATCCCTTGCATGGCCTTCATGCCCGAGTCCCCTCGCTCACGGATGGGCAGCAAAGCATCACCAATAATCGACAAAGACTCCACCGCCAAAGCTTGTATCAAACTCTCACGCGTAGGGTAATGACGATACAAGGTGGCACGCCCGACACCTGCTTGGTTAGCAATTTCGCTTATACTCGCATGAGGGTTGTTTAATAACACAGCAAAGCTGGCATCCAACAAAGCTCGAGTAGATTTCTTAATACGTAGGTCAGTAGGCATATGGTCAAATCATTTTATTTATGAAGCACACTTGTATCATAAATAAAGCCGACATATAATACAAATATGTCTCATATTTTATAACACAGGTGACCCATGAGCAAGCTAATCGAACTTTATGAGCAGCAAGCGCAGCAGCCACTAGGCCAAGCACAAAGCCTACCTTTTGCTGTTTATCATGATGCACAAGTTGCCCAATTAGAAGCCGACAAAATATTTCATCAGCAATGGGTTTTCGTTTGCGCCAGCGGCCGTTTACAAGCTGTTGGTAGTTATTTTGCCGTACGTATTGGCGGCGAAGCGGTTGCTGTCGTGCATGGCAAAGACGGCCACATTCGCGCCATGTCCAATAACTGCAGTCACCGCGGCACACCACTGCTAGAAGAAGGCTTTGGGCACATAGAAAAATATTGTATGCCCCTACCATGCCTGGACCTTCAGCGATGCTGGCGAGCTCAAAGGCGTGCCTTTTGATGCCGACAAGTGCGTCAACAAGCCGCAACACCAACTACCTAAGTACGCTTTACAAGAATGGATGGGCTTGTTGTTTATCAACCTATCCGCTCAACCTTCTGACCTCAGCGCCGAGCTGGAGAAGATAAACCCCTTTTTACAACATTATAAGATGGAGCGCTTTACCCAAGCTTATAGTAGCGGGGTAGAACGCTGGCATAGTAATTGGAAGCTAGCGGTAGAAAACGGCATCGAAAGCTATCATTTGTTTATGGTGCACCGTGATACCTTGGAACTGAATACGCCTAGCAAAAAAGCCTACTATGTAGCTGGCAACAGTGACTGGACTCTTACTGGAGGTGAAATAGTTAGCCAACAAAGTCGCTTAAGCACATGGTTTACCGGCTCCACACCCGAGCCGTTAAATCAATACATGTTGATCTTTCTACCACCCGGTTTTATCGGCATCCTCACTTACGACTCCTTTGATTGGGTTGCAGTGTTGCCGGATGGCCCAGAACATTGCACTGTACATGTTGGCGGTATGGCAGAATCAGCGCCCGGCAAAGGTGATGCCGCAAGCCTTGATTTTACCGCCCAGTTTTTACAGGAAGACCGACACATATGCGAACGCGTACAAG
>CALKFY010000040.1 GCA_938084925.1 uncultured Pseudomonadales bacterium | reverse complement strand
GTGCGGCGGTCTTGCCAGACAATGGCCGGGTAGATGGTTTTGCCGGTTGCCTTTTCCCATACTAGTGTGGTTTCGCGCTGGTTGGTGATACCGATACTGACGACTTCAACCGTATCGGCAACAAGTTCCAAAGCTTGGCGGCAGGTAGCCAGGACACTGTGCCAAATTGCTTCCGGGTCGTGCTCTACCCAACCGGATTTCGGAAAGTATTGGGTAAATTCCTGTTGCGCTTGGGCGATGGGCTGCATGTTGCTATCAAATACTACGGCGCGGCTGGATGTGGTGCCTTGATCGATGGCTAAAATGGCTTTCATAGGTGTAGCTCCCGTTGCTCACGCATCCACATGGCAATATCTTGCTGTTGTTGCTGGGTTAATCTTAAACCTAGTTTGGTGCGACGCCAAATAACATCCTCAACTGTTTGCGCGAACTCGTGTTGCATAAGCCAGGTGATTTCTGTTTGCGTAAGGTTGGCGCCAAAGTCTTTGCCCAATTGATGCTGTTCTAGCTTGTCAGCCAGAAGGTTAAAACTATCGGTGCCATAGGTAGTGACTAGGCGATAGGCCCAGGCTTGGTCTAGGTAGGTATACTTATCGCGCAGTTGGGCTACTAGCCTAGGTCTGCCGTCAACGGCAAAATCGCCGCCCGGTAAAGGGACGCCCGCTGTCCAGTGGTTAGATTTTGCATGTGCCAAGAGCTTTTCCATAACCGCCTCAGCAAGTTTACGATAGGTGGTGATCTTGCCGCCAAAAACGTTGATCAGGGGAATAGCATTGTGATCTTGTAATTCCAATACATAGTCACGTGTAGCCGCACTGGCATTGCCAGCGCCATCGTCAAACAGAGGTCGTACACCGGCATAGGACCAGACAATGTCGGTAGTCGATACGGGTTGTTGTAGATATTCATTAACGAAATCGCACAGGTATGTTGCTTCAGTGGTGCTGCAGACGGCATCTTGTGGATCAGCATCGTGGTCAATATCTGTGGTGCCTATAAGTGTGTAGTCTTGTTCAAAAGGTAGCAGGAAAACAATGCGCCCATCGTGGCCTTGTAATATATATGGCTGGTCGTGCTCATAGAGTTTTGGTACCACAATGTGGCTGCCTCGAACTAGGCGAATTTGGTGGGCACTAGGTTCGGGTAATTGGTTATTAATGACTTGTTGAATCCATGGCCCTGCGGCATTAACCAACATTTTGGCGGTATAGGTTGTTAGCCTATTAGTGGCAACATCTTGGCAGGTAATGCACCAGCCGAGTTGATGCCTTTCTGCCTTGATTACTTTTGTGCGTGTCATAATCTGAGCGCCATGTTGGGCTGCATCACGCGCGTTAAGACTGACCAAACGAGAATCGTGCACCCAGCAGTCGGAATATTCAAAACCAAACCTGTATTGTTTTTGTAGCACCTTACCGGCAGTTATTTTGCGTAAGTCTAGATTGCGAGATGCTGCCAGATGTTTACGCTTGCCCAAGTGGTCATACATAAATAGGCCTAGCCGAATGAGCCAGCGTGGGCGTAGCCCTTTGTGGTGGGGCATAACAAAACGCATAGGGTGGCTAATATGAGGCATGGCGCTGAGTAGCGTCTCGCGTTCTTCTAGGGCCTTCCTTACGAGGCCAAATTCATAGTATTCCAAATATCTGAGGCCACCATGGAATAACTTTGACGACGCAGACGACGTGGCTTGGGCAAGGTCGCCTTGCTCGGCTAGGCGTACGCTTAGGCCTCTTCCCGCAGCGTCACGGGCAATACCGCAACCATTGATGCCGCCGCCGATAATAAACAAATCCGTGTGGTTGACGATCTTGTCCTGTGCTGTAACGATGATTGCATCCTGTTGGGCATGAATGATGAGATTAAAGTGAGAATAACATTTAATGAGCAAATAGGTGAGTTCAATATCACCTACGTAGCAACAGCCGATATAAAACATAAATTTTCTCACAAGTGTTCATTCCTGGTGATTGCTTATCTATAATTACCTCAATTGAAAGGAGCCTTTATGTCCAATATACACGCACTATGCCAGCAGCTTGCTGGACAGCTAGTTAATCACGATCTCACCATAGCCACGGCAGAATCGTGCACCGGTGGCGGTATTGGCGCAAGGTTAACGGACTTGGCGGGAAGTTCGGCCTGGTTTAATGGCGGCATCATTAGTTACACCAATCAAGCCAAACAAAATTTGCTAGGTGTATCTGCGGCCAATCTAGTTGAGCATGGTGCCGTAAGTGAACCGGTAGTGTTGGAGATGGCGGCAGGGGCTTGTCGCCAATTACAGGCAAATCTTGCGGTGGCTGTGAGTGGTGTGGCTGGACCAGCGGGTGGTAGTGTAGAAAAGCCAGTTGGTACTGTATGGATTGCTTGGAGTTGGGGTCAAGAACATGCCTCCCAAGCGTCGGCAACGGCACGTTGCTTTCATTTTCCTGGTGATCGTAATGACGTTCGTGAAGCAACCATTGAGGCCGCGCTATCAGGGCTTTTGAGTCAAATTAGCGAGCCTATACCGGGTGATTATGGGCTGCCAAATTAAGCATTATTTTGGTTAACTTTAGAGAAACTACTTGCACTTTTTTTATACTGTGTTTTAATACTGTACAAATAACCAGTAACTGTATAAACAAACAGTTGTTGAGATGAACATTATGCGAGGCAATATCATGGATGCGAATAAGCAAAAAGCACTAGACGCGGCGCTAGGTCAAATTGAACGTCAATTCGGTAAAGGCGCTGTTATGCGCATGGGGGACCAGCCTCGTGAAGCTATCCCTGCGGTGTCTACGGGTTCCCTAGGTTTGGATATTGCCTTGGGCATAGGTGGCCTACCTTATGGTCGTATTTGCGAAATCTACGGTCCAGAATCTTCTGGTAAAACTACACTTACCCTACAAGTGGTAGCAGAAGCTCAGAAAGACGGTAAAACCTGTGCCTTTGTGGATGCCGAGCACGCCTTGGATCCGATCTATGCCGAAAAGCTCGGTGTTAACGTTGATGAGTTGTTGGTAAGTCAGCCAGACACGGGTGAACAAGCCCTAGAAATCGTTGACATGCTAGTGCGTTCCAACGCCGTAGACGTGATCATTGTTGACTCTGTAGCTGCCTTGACGCCAAAGGCCGAAATTGAAGGCGAAATGGGGGCTTCTCACGTTGGCTTGCAAGCGCGTCTACTGTCACAAGCTATGCGTAAAATTACCGGTAACATTAAAAATGCCAATTGTTTGGTGGTATTTATCAACCAGATTCGTATGAAAATTGGTGTTATGTTTGGTAGTCCAGAAACCACAACGGGTGGTAATGCTCTGAAGTTCTATTCTTCCGTGCGTTTGGATATCCGTCGTATTGGTGCTGTGAAAAATGGTGACGAGGTGGTGGGTAACGAAACTCGCGTTAAGGTGGTGAAAAACAAGGTTTCACCACCATTTAAGCAAGCCGAGTTCCAAATTATGTACGGTGAAGGTATCTACCGCATGGGCGAAGTCATTGACTTGGGTGTGAAGCAAGGTCTAGTGGATAAGGCTGGTGCCTGGTATGCCTATAAGGGCGACAAGATTGGTCAAGGTAAAGCCAATGCTTCCAAGTACTTGTTGGAGCATCCGGAAATCGCTGAAGAGATTGAAAGCCAGATTCGTGCTGAGCTATTGAATGTACCTAAGCCAGCCTCCGAGCAAGAAGGCGATGATGGTAAAGTAATGCCACTGACTTTCTAACCTTTGAGAATGTGCCGGTAGAAGTAAACTATGTTTGAAACTACTGATCTATTTCCCCCTAGCGATTCCGAGTTGGTAACCCCTGCCAGCTCGGAGTTGGCTAAATTACGCGCCCAAGCTCGCGATAAAGTCATTGGTTTGTTGGCCCGGCGTGAGCACTCCCGTTTTGAATTGAAGCAAAAGTTAAAGCGTTTCCAAGATGACTTGGATATCGATGCCATCATCGATGATATGGTCGATTTGGATTTGCAGAGCGACAGCCGCTACGCTGGTATGCTGGTGCGCTCTAAAGCTATGTCCGGTTATGGTTTAGCGCGTATCAATCAATGGGCTAAACAAAACGGTGTATCCAATGATGACCTTAGTTTGGCTGTTGAAGAGCTAGATCATGATTGGTTTGAAGCGGCACTTCTTCAACGACAAAAGCACTTTGGTTTGGCGCCACCAGCAAGCATGCAGGATAAGGCGAAACAAATGCGCTATTTGTACAATCGCGGCTTTAACCAAGATCAAATCCACTATGCTTTGGATGCAGAACAACAAGACTGATTACAAGTCTTAGTTTTTCGTCTAATAAGCGTCAAAAAATGGGCTTAAATCAAGCTCGTTCTATCGCCTGAAAGACCCTAATCGTTATATACTTAGCCTTTTGTCTGTTGTGACTTGGTTAGGTGTAAGCTTGCCTATACCAGCAGCAGCTATACTATTGGCTAACGAGCGAGAACGAGTATGAAAAGTGCCGAAATTAGACAGGCCTTCCTCGACTATTTTAATAAGCAAGATCATGAGATCGTGCGTAGTAGTTCCCTGATTCCAGGTAACGACGCCACCCTACTGTTCACCAATGCTGGCATGGTACAGTTTAAAGACGTATTTTTGGGTGATGAAACTCGACCTTATACTCGTGCGGTAACCTCGCAACGTTGCGTGCGTGCTGGTGGTAAGCACAACGATCTAGAAAACGTTGGTTATACCGCACGTCACCATACTTTCTTTGAAATGATGGGTAACTTCAGCTTTGGTGATTACTTTAAGCGTGACGCCATCAAATTTGCTTGGAAATTCCTAACCGAAGAGCTTGGTCTGTCTGAAGACAAGCTTTGGGTTACCGTTCACCATTCTGATAGCGAAGCAGAGCAGATCTGGTTTGAAGAAATGGGCATTAGCCAAGAGCGTTTCTCTCGTTTAGACGAAGACAACTTTTGGTCCATGGGTGACACAGGTCCTTGTGGCCCTTGTTCTGAAATTTTCTACGACCACGGCGAAGATGTTTGGGGTGGCCCTCCAGGTTCTCCAGAAGAAGACGGTGATCGTTATATCGAAATCTGGAACATGGTATTCATGCAGTACAACCGTGCCCCAGACGGCAGCATGACACCATTGCCTAAGCAATCTATCGATACTGGTATGGGCCTAGAGCGTTTAGCTGCTGTATTGCAGGGAGTTCACTCTAACTACGAAATCGATATGTTCCAAAACCTATTGTCTGCTACCGCCAAGGTTGTAGGCACTGACGATATGGAAAATAAGTCCCTACGTGTTATTGCCGACCATATTCGTTCTGTGTCCTTCCTGATTGTTGATGGCGTACAGCCATCCAATGAAGGTCGTGGTTATGTGCTGCGTCGTATCATGCGTCGTGCTATTCGCCATGGTAACAAGATGGGTGCCACGGGTAATTTCTTCCACCAGTTGGTAGCGCCTTTGGTTGCTGAGATGGGCGAAGCCTATCCAGAACTAGCTGAAGCTCAGGCGCAAGTAGAAAAGACTATCCTCAAAGAAGAAAAGCAATTTGTTAAGACACTTGATCAGGGTATGCGTATTCTTGAAGCAGATTTAGAGAAGCTGCAAGGTAAGCAAATTCCTGGTGCAACCATCTTCAAACTTTATGACACCTATGGCTTTCCAGTTGACCTTACCGGTGATATTGCTCGTGAGCGCGAGCTAGACATGGACATGGAAGGCTTTGAAACCGCTATGGAAGAGCAGCGTCAACGTGCGCGTAACGCTAGTGCCTTCTCCGTAGACTATAGCCAGACGTTAAACCTAGAAGGTGAAACACAATTTAACGGTTACCACTCACTTATTGATACCAGTAGCGTAATGGCACTATTGCAAGAAGGTAGTGAAATCGAATCTGCCGCTACTGGCAGCCAGATACAGTTAGTTTTAGCTAATACAGCTTTCTATGCTGAATCAGGCGGCCAAGTAGGCGACCAAGGCACTATCACCTGGCAAGGTGGTAGCTTGACCGTTACTGATACGCAAAAGCAAGGCAGCCATTTCGTCCATACTGGTGAAGTGACCAGTGGTGAGTTGACTGTTGGCACCGAAGTAACAACAAGTGTAGATGCGGATGCGCGTCGCGCCTCCGCTGTAAACCACTCGGCAACACACTTGTTGCACGAAGTAATGCGTCAGGTGCTAGGTGAGCATGTTAACCAGAAAGGTTCCATGGTGAACCCAGAGCGTTTGCGTTTTGACTTCTCCCACGGCGAATCGGTAACTGTTGCAGAAATGGCTGAAATTGAAGCCAAGGTAAACGCAGAAATTCGCACTAACACGGCTGTTAATGCATCTGTGATGAGCCTAGACGAAGCCAAGGACGCCGGTGCAATGGCTTTGTTTGGTGAGAAGTACGGCGAAGAAGTGCGTGTGGTAACTATGGGTAGCGAAACTGCCAATAAGCCTTTCTCCCTAGAGCTATGCGGTGGTACTCACGTAGATCGCACCGGTGACATTGGTGCCTTTGCCATTGTAAGTGAAGGTGGTATTGCTGCAGGTGTACGTCGTATTGAAGCTTTGACTGGCGCAGCTGCTTCTGCTTGGTTGGCAGATAATAGCCAAACAGTTGGCGCTCTAGCCGGTATGGTAAAAGCTAACCGCGAACAGGTAACCGAAAAGGTCCAAGGCCTGATGGATCGCAACCGTCAGCTAGAACGTGAATTAGAGCAGCTTAAAGTGAAGTTGGCTGCATCCCAGGGTGCTGACTTGCTTGGTAATGCCGTAGAAATTGGCGGTGTTAAAGTACTAGTAACTGAGCTACAAGGTGTAGAGCCCAAGGCGCTACGTGAGACTATGGATCAGTTACGTAACAAGCTGGGTACTGGTGTCGTTGTATTGGCTGTAAAGAAAGATGACAAGGCAAGCATCGTCGCTGGTGTTAGCCAGGACATTACTAGCCGTGTTAAAGCCGGAGATATTATCCGCCATGCTGCTGGCCAGATGAATGGTAAGGGTGGAGGTCGTCCAGATATGGCACAAGGTGGCGGTGAAGCTGCCATGTTGGCAGGTGCGTTGGATAGCCTGACTCCATGGTTACAAGAAACACTAGGCTAGTAACCTGAGCGCAATCTAGACGAGTATTAGATTGAGTTAGAAATTGAAAAATTAAGGTAAGTAAAACTAATGGCATTGTATGTGCAAAAGTATGGCGGCACCTCTGTTGGCTCTGTAGAGCGTATCCAGGGTGTGGCTGACAAGGTAAAAGGATTTCGCGATAACGGTCATGACATCGTAGTTGTGGTATCCGCAATGAGTGGCGAAACTAACCGTTTGATCGGTATGGCCAACGAAATGCAAGATCAGCCAGATCCTCGTGAAATGGACGTACTGGTATCTACAGGCGAGCAGGTAACCATTGCTTTGCTCTGTATGGCTCTTAAAGAGCGCGGCTGTGATGCGCGTTCTTACACTGGCGGTCAGGTGAAGATTCGTACGGATTCTTCGCACATGAAGGCGCGTATTCAAAACATTGATGTTGATAACATGCGTGGTGATTTGAACAAAGGCCGTGTAGTGGTTGTTGCTGGTTTCCAAGGTGTCGACGAAAATGGCAGTATTACTACCTTAGGGCGTGGTGGTTCTGATACCACTGGTGTGGCCTTGGCAGCAGCCCTTCAGGCTGACGAGTGTCAGATCTATACTGATGTGGACGGTGTATACACTACGGACCCACGTGTCGTTGAAGGCGCTCGTCGCCTGAGCGAAATTACCTTTGAAGAAATGTTGGAAATGGCTAGCCTTGGCTCCAAGGTTTTACAAATTCGTGCAGTCGAATTTGCTGGCAAATACAACGTACCTCTGCGTGTCCTGCATAGTTTTCAGGACGGCCCAGGAACATTGATTACTACCGAGAGTGATGAAAAAATGGAACAACCAGTAATATCCGGAATTGCCTTTAACCGTGACGAAGCCAAGCTAACCATTGCTGGTGTACCTGACATTCCAGGTGTGGCATCCAAGATTTTATCGCCTATCAGTGCTGCTAATATCGAAGTTGATATGATCCTGCAAAACATCGGTGCCGGTGGCTTAACTGACTTCACCTTTACTGTGCATCGCAATGACTTCGCAAAGGCGCAAGAAATCCTAGAAGGCATTTCAAACAACCTAGGTGCCGCTGGTACGCAAGCTGCTGACAACATTGCTAAGGTTTCTATTGTTGGTGTTGGTATGCGTTCCCACGCTGGTGTTGCTAGCACTATGTTTGATTGTCTGGCAGATGAGAATATTAACATCCAGATGATCTCTACGTCCGAGATCAAGGTATCAGTGGTTATCGCTGAGAAGTACTTAGAGTTGGCTGTACGTGCATTGCACTCCGCTTTTGATCTAGATAAAGAAGCAGTTGAAGAATCTATGTAAACTGATATTATCCATTGTGCCCTAAAGCGAAAGTTGAAGGGGCATAATTATAATAACGCCACGAAAGCAAAAAATAACGGGAAAAGCGCACTTCTGAGTATGGAGAAAAGCGCGTATAAATAAAAGGAGTTCCCACTATGTTGATTCTGACTCGCCGTGTCGGCGAAACACTGATGGTCGGTGACGAAGTCACTGTAACCGTCTTAGGAGTTAAAGGTAATCAGGTGCGTATTGGGGTTAATGCTCCCAAAGATGTAGCTGTACACCGTGAAGAAATCTATCAGCGTATTCAAAATGAAAATGCTGATGATGAGGCCGAAGATTAAGTGGCAAATAAATGCGTAATTCCTTGAAAATAACGCTTTTATTTACGCTTTTGTTGCGGTAATATACGCGCTCTTTGCGAAGGGGTATAAAAAAATACCTGTTGCAAGACGTATGAGGTGAGCTGGCCGAGTGGCTGAAGGCGCACCCCTGCTAAGGGTGTATACCGCAAGGTATCCAGGGTTCGAATCCCTGGCTCACCGCCATTTACGTCACGCTTCGCAAAATTGCGCGCCCGTAGCTCAGCTGGATAGAGTACCTGGCTACGAACCAGGCGGTCACACGTTCGAATCGTGTCGGGCGCGCCA
>CALKFY010000039.1 GCA_938084925.1 uncultured Pseudomonadales bacterium | reverse complement strand
TTGTAAGTAATGCAAAGGATGTAAGACGCTCTTGCCTGTGCTGGCTGTTTGCAGCTTAGTTTGAGTACGGCAAGAGTAGCCCGTAGCCAAAACAATGCCAGCATCCGCAACTGGTTGCTTCCAACTTATGTCAAACAAGGTTTGAGAAACGTCTTGATTAGCCACCTCATGACCAAAGGTGCCAGCCATACCGCAACAACCTACCGCCGGGGTTTGCACTTGCAGACCAAACTTAGCAAATACCTGCTGCCATAACTGATTGCTGTTGGGTAACATGGCCTTCTCACTACAATGGGCAAAGAGACTAATGGAGTTGGCCGCTTTAGATGAAAGATCTGGGCAGACAACCCCTTCCATGGCCGTTGCTAACCATTCATGCAACAAGGATACCATGGGCATATTATCTACAACATGGGTGTACTCATCACGATAGATAAGCCCCACACTAGGATCTATAGCAACCAAAGGAATACCCGTTGCAGCAGCAGATTTGAGTTTAACAGCTTGCGCTTGCGCCAGTTTGTTAAATGACTTTTCAAACCCCTTCACATGCCTAGCTTTACCAGATACACCTAAAGGCATCACTACGGGAACAAAACCCATAGCCACCAACGCCCGCAATATAGCCTGCACCGTAGGTAAATCAAAACACGAGGTGAATGCATCTTGGACAATTATCACCCGACGTAGCTTATCAATATCAGATAGATCATCTAAATATTCTTTACGGTAGGCTTCGACGCCGGCTATACCGGTAAGTTTAGACAATCGATAAGTGTGCACTGCTGGCATATTTTGCATGCCCATGAGCTGTTTGCTCAACTGCTTTGCTAAACTGGTTTGCATGATTGGATTAATAAGACCCGATAATTTACCGGCCCAAATCCCAAATTCTTCTACGCCAGCAATCATATAGTCCTTTAGAGGACGGCGTCGATTACTAAAATAGCTAGCCAAAAAGCGGCTACGATAAGTGGGGATGTCTACCTTGATGGGGCATTGAGTAGTACAAGCCTTACAGGCTAGACAGGTATTCAATGCCGTGTAGGTTTGCTCTTCTAGTTCTTTATCGACAGTCCCTGTTTGCTCCTGACGCAGCCATTCGCGCAATAAACTGGCTCGGCCCTTAGGAGATTGCACACGGTCTTTGGTGGCCTTGTAGGAAGGACACATCTCAGACTCGGCCTGATAATTAAAACAAGCACCATTGCCATTACAAGCAATGATAGGCTCCCAATGTTCAATCACTGATTCGGGTATCTGTCTATCCATAGCACCACGGGTGCGAGGATCATCAACTTTTACCAATTCGATGTCATTAGTAGCGTGATCTGAATCGCATCCACAAGGCGTACAAATTTTACCCGGATTAAGCTGATTATGAGGGTCAAACCAGGCTTTGATTTGACGCATATCTGCATACAATTCAGGTCCAATGACTTCAGGTGTATATTCACTACGGAAACCCTTACCATGTTCGCCCCACATGACACCGCCGTACTTGCGTACTAACTGAGATACAGAATCCGATATATGACGCATTAGCTTAGCATCATCGGGATCACGCATATTTAACGCTGGGCGCACGTGCAAACAACCGGCATCAACATGACCAAACATGCCATAACGAATGCCTAGACCGTCAAGTAAGGCTCGAAACTCGACGATATAATCGGCTAGGTTTTCAGGAGGTACGGCCGTGTCCTCTACAAACGGTATAGGACGACGCTTGCCTTTAACATTGCCTAGCAGGCCAACGCCTTTTTTACGTAAATCCCATAGGGCGCCCATATCCGCAGCTTGAGCGGTACGAAAGTAACCAATAGCTGAGCTGGTCTGAGCAGCATCTAAATCAGCGCAAACAGCATCAACCTTGGTAACCAACTCTTCATCCTGCATAGAGCTAAATTCAACTAGGTTAACGGCTTTCACTTCATCGGCCTGTTCGGCACCTAAGAAACCGCCAACTCGATGCCAAATAACATCTTCTTTAGCCAACTTGATGATCGTGTCATCAATGGTTTCAATGGCATCTGGGTTAAGTTCAACCAAGCGATTCGCATCGCGCAAAGCCGCATCAAAGCTGGTGTATCGTAAAGCCAATAGCTGCTTATGCTTGGGGATAGGTGTAAGCTGCAAAGTCAGCTCTGACACCATGGCCAAGGTACCTTCACTACCACACACCAAAGCCGCCATATTGAATGTATCTTGGGACTGGATGTGAGCTAGGTTATAACCCGTCATAAAACGATTTAACTTAGGAAATACCTGTTCAATTAAACTGGCTTTTTGTGCTACCAATTGCGCAACTTGTTTATATAGTTGGCCAGTGCGGTCACCCTTGGCAATAACCACGTCCAACTCTGTACTAGTCATGGGCTGACAAGCTACCTGTTCACCATCCGCTAAAATGATTTTTAAACCTTTAACGTGATTACTAGTACGCCCATAAATACGTGATCCTTGACCACAAGCATCGGTGCTAGCCATACCGCCCACTGTGGCACGGTTGCTAGTAGATAAACTAGGTGCAAAAAATACACCGTGTGCACGCAAGGCATCGTTTAGCTGGTCGCGGATGATACCTGGCTGTACGCGTACGTATCCTTGCTCAAGATTCAGTTCCAGGATATCGCGCATATGGCGTGAACAATCCACCACCAGCCCAGTATTTAAAGATTGACCGTTGGTACCGGTACCACCACCACGAGGAGCAAATTGGATGCCGTTAAACTCAGGCTTACTAGCGAGTTCAAACAAAACTAGCAGATCAGCTTCATGGCTAGGAAATACCGCACCTTGAGGGATGATTTGATAAACACTGTTATCGGTGGCCAAGCTTAGGCGAGTGGCTTTATCAGGGCTCATCTCACCGTTAAAACCAGCCTTTTCTAGGCTCTGAAGAAATTCAAGATATAGGGAATTGGTGGCAAAAACAGAGGTATTGGACATGGGACCTGAGCGTTTAATATAAATTGCATAAAGCGGATCTGCATTTTACCTGAGAGCGACATAAAAACCCATTAAAACGTCATCTGATTAAGCTATTAAAAACCAATATAAAGACGTACAAAATAGCTAAAAGTCAGCAAATACGGTATCCTTGCGGCCTCATTTCTGGAGTTCCAATATTATGCCTTTTTCCCAGCTTGGTTTAAGCCAAACGCTTAACGACCATCTCGTTGCCAATGGCTATGCAACACCGACACCGATCCAAGCTAAGGCTATTCCAGCCATACTTGGTGGCCGAGACGTTATGGCTGCTGCCCAAACAGGCACTGGCAAAACAGCGGCCTTTAGCCTGCCAATGATACAGATGCTGGCTAAGGGCCCAAAAGCCAAAAACAACCAAGCCCGCGCCCTAGTGTTGACGCCTACACGAGAACTTGCAGCACAGGTGCATGAAAACGCCCACCGTTATGGTCAGCCCTTAGGTATTCGCAGTGAAGTGGTATACGGTGGGGTAAAAATCAACCCCCAAATGCAACGCTTGCGTGGCGGTGTTGATATTCTGGTGGCTACCCCTGGCCGCTTACTCGATCTTTATCAGCAAAATGCTATCAGCTTTGATGACTTGGAAATGTTAGTACTCGATGAAGCTGACCGCATGCTGGACATGGGCTTCATCCATGATCTTAAGAAGATCATGGCTTTGCTCCCGCAAAAGCGCCAGAACCTAATGTTTTCAGCAACCTTTGCTGATCATATTCGTGATCTTGCCCGTGGTTTGATGCACAACCCAGAACAAATTGACGTAACCCCACCCAACAGCACCGCCAAAAACGTCAAGCAGTGGCTTATACCTGCCGACAAAAAGTCCAAACCTAAGTTACTTATCCATCTTATTAAACAGCATAACTGGTACCAAGTATTGGTATTTAGCCGCACCAAACATGGTGCCAATAAACTGGTTAAAGTACTAGATACTGCCGGCATCAGTGCGGCGGCTATTCACGGCAACAAAAGCCAATCGGCACGCATGAAAGCATTGGCCAATTTCAAAGACAAATCTATACAGGTACTGGTTGCCACTGATATAGCCGCACGTGGGCTAGACATCAGCCAGCTACCTATCGTTATCAACTTAGACCTACCTAATGTGGCAGAGGACTACGTACACCGTATCGGCCGTACTGGTCGCGCCGAGCAGACAGGCGAAGCCTTGTCATTAGTCAGCGCTGATGAAATTGATTACCTAAATGATATTGAGCAACTGATTCAGAAGCACATTGAACGTGAATATGAATCTGGCTTTGAACCCAGCCATGAAGTGCCCCATTCCAAGCCTATTAGACCGTTAAAAGCTAAGCGCCCAAAAAAGAACAAACCTAAAACAGGTAATACCGACAATCGTGCAAGTGGGTCTAAGAATGATTCTGGCAATCAAAAGTTAGCACCACGACGCAAATCCACCAATGCCAATAAACCTAATGGCAACAAAGCACGTCAAGGCAAGCCTAGTGGACAAAAGCAGAGTTCAGGCAATACAGGCAAAGCCCCTAGCCCATGGGACAAGCGCTCATCTCGCTAAGCTCATTAGGTATATTTTGGCCCACAAGTAGCGAATAAAAGGCAAAAAAATGCCCTGTACAGGTTAACTCGAAGGGGAAGCGGTTAACTTGTAAGGGCATGCTGTCTTACTGATATACTACTTGGAGCGGGATATTTCCCAAAAGTTCAAAAAATGTTACAAAGCCTTCAATTTTTCTTTGCCACAGAAACCAGTGCTTTCCATATTGGCAGCTTCTGCAGGGGTCAGCACCTCGAATTTCATGGCATAATCCATAAACTCTTCGCGATATGGTACTAGGCTGGCATCCATGAGCTCAGGGTGCTGCTCTACCAGTTCCTCGGAAAAAGGGATGAAACATTGCATAAGTGGCTCCTTGTCACTATCACCATCTATTAAAGGCTCACAAGATGGATAAACAATGCACCAATTATGGAGAAACAATGGAAATTCACTACATTTAGGTATTTTCTGGGTTATTAATACTACCTATTGGGTCTAATTTTAAATACAAAAAAAGAGACTGATGCTTAACATGAGTCTCTTTTTGTCTTTTATACTAACTTAGCTCTACAGAGCTAGGCCTCAAAACACTACTTAAGTAGGTCGCGGCCCTTGCTGGCTTCGATACGCATACGCAAGGCATTAAGCTTGATGAAGCCTGCTGCGTCTTGCTGATCGTAAGCACCGGCATCGTCTTCCATAGTCGCCATAGCTTCATCAAACAAACTATCTGCAGACTTACGACCAACAACATCAACGTTGCCTTTATAAAGCTTCAAACGTACTACACCGTTAACATATTCTTGAGAACGGTCAATCATCGCTTGCATCATCTGGCGTTCTTCAGACCACCAGTAGCCGTTGTAAACAACCTTGGCATACTTTGGCATAATTTCATCTTTTAGGTGTGCTGCTTCACGATCCAAAGTGATGGATTCGATAGCACGGTGTGCGCGTAACATAATGGTGCCACCAGGGGTTTCGTAGCAACCACGTGACTTCATACCAACGTAACGGTTTTCAACGATATCCAAACGGCCAATACCGTTAGCGCCGCCAATCTTGTTCAAAGTCTCTAGCACAGTCGCAGGACTCATGGCTTCACCGTCGATAGCAACAATGTCGCCCTTTTCGTAGGTTAATTCCATATAAGTAGCTACATCTGGAGCTGCTTCTGGAGACACACTCCAGCGCCACATTTCTTCTTCGGCTTCAGCCCAAGGATCTTCCAACAAGCCACTTTCATAAGAAATGTGCAACAAGTTAGCGTCCATAGAATAAGGGGAGCTTTTCTTCTTCTTGAAGTCAACGTCAATGCCGTGGGTTTCACAGTAGTTAACCAAGCTTTCACGGGAACTCAAGTCCCACTCACGCCATGGCGCAATCACTTGTACACCAGGCTTAAGCGCATAAGCACCCAGCTCAAAACGTACTTGATCATTACCTTTACCGGTAGCACCATGAGAAATAGCATCAGCACCAGTGTCGTTAGCGATTTCAATCAAACGCTTAGCGATCAAAGGACGTGCAATGGAGGTGCCTAAAAGGTACTCACCTTCATATACGGCGTTAGCACGGAACATAGGGTAAACAAAGTCACGTACAAATTCTTCGCGTAAATCTTCAATGTAAATTTCCTTCACACCCAAAGCTTCAGCTTTAGCACGTGCAGGCTCGACTTCTTCGCCCTGACCAAGGTCAGCGGTAAAGGTAACGACTTCACAGTTATAAGTTTCCTGCAACCACTTCACGATTACAGAAGTATCCAAGCCACCTGAGTAGGCCAATACAACTTTGTTAATTTCAGACATGAATTCCATCCTAATGACATGTTCAAAGCGTGCAGCACTAACTACACGTAGAAAAACCAAGGCCAAATTATACTCCTTTTGTGAGCAATAAGTTACCCCGTCTATGGTATTAATTATCGCCTACGGCATCTAAGACCTACAAAGCTAATAATCCTTTAGAAACAAGGTCAAGCATATCTGACAAGCCCCCTACTTTGCTGTTAAAATGGCGGCCAATTATTTATCCTTATTTCCTGTGCAGCTTTGATTATGGCTACACATGCACAGCTTTACTAAAAGGCATCCTAATGACGGCACAAACTCTTACTCTTGTTCAACCTGATGATTGGCATCTACACCTACGTGATGGGCCAGTCCTAGCCCGTACAGTACAAGATTCCGCCCATCAGTTTGGTCGTGCAATCATCATGCCCAACCTGACACCACCGGTCACCAGTACCGCATTGGCACGTGAGTACAAAGCCAGACTAGATGCTCAAGGCACCAGCCTAGAAGCCCTGATGACTTTATATCTTACGGACCAAACTAGCGCTGCCGACATCCGAGAAGCACACGCTTCTGGCATCGTCAAAGCGGTAAAGCTTTATCCAGCCGGCGCGACAACTAACTCTGCCGCAGGCGTAACCGCAATGGAGAAGGTGTTTGACGCCATTGCCGCCATGGAAGAACTAGGCATGCCATTGTTGGTGCACGGTGAAATCACGCACGCTGACGTGGATATTTTTGATCGTGAAAAGGGCTTTATCGACAGTCAACTAATACCTTTACTTGCTCGCTTTCCTAATTTACGCCTAGTGTTTGAACACATCACCACTAAAGAAGCTGCAGAATTTGTACAGCTGGCTAGCGAGAACGTTGGCGCGACCATTACCCCACAACACTTGATGTATAACCGTAACAACTTACTAGTTGGCGGTGTTAAGCCGCACCTATACTGCTTACCAGTTTTAAAGCGCAATATACACCAACAGGCTCTGCAGGATGCTGTAGTTAGCGGCAATTCGCGCTTCTTCCTAGGTACCGACTCCGCTCCCCATGCTCAAGGCGCCAAGGAAAGTGCTTGCGGCTGTGCCGGCTGCTATTCATCGCCAGCGGCTATTGAACTGTACGCCCAGACTTTTGAAGAATTGGGTATCCTCGACAAGCTTGAAGCTTTTGCTAGCCTCAACGGTGCCAACTTCTATGGTTTACCAATCAACAGCAAGACCATCACGCTGGTTAAGCAAGACTGGCAAGTGCCTAGCAGCCTTGATTATGCCGGTGACACCATTATCCCTCTTGGCGCAGGCGAAACCCTGCACTGGAAATTGCAAGACTAAGGACTGTTTAGCATGATTTCTGAACGCTTTCGCGGCTACCTCCCCATAATTGTTGATGTTGAAACCGCTGGCTTTAACAACGCTACTGACGCTCTACTTGAGATTGCCGCGGTGATTATCGATATGGATGATGATGGCTTGTTGTATATTCGTGACTCAGTACAGGCCAATGTAAAGCCTTTTGCAGGCGCAAATCTAGAGCAGGCAGCGCTTGAATTTACTGGTATAGATCCGTTTGACCCAGATCGCGAAGCGTTGGACGAAAAGGACGCCTTGGATAAGGTATTCAAGCCTATACGTAAAGCAGTTAAAGCTGCTGGATGCAAACGCGCAATCTTGGTTGGCCACAATGCCGCTTTTGACATAGGTTTTGTAAATGCAGCAGCACAACGTGCTCAGCACAAGCGCAACCCATTCCACCCCTTTTCTACTTTTGACACGGCCACACTAGCTGGCTTGGCCTTTGGTCAGACCGTGTTAGCCAAAGCCTGCAATGCCGCGGAGATACCTTTCAGTAACCGTGAGGCCCATAGCGCCCTTTACGATGCAGAAAAGACCGCTGAGCTATTTTGTCACATTGTAAATCGCTGGCGTCAGCTAGGTGGTTGGCAAGAAGAAGACGATTTTCCATTTGCTGATTAACTAACAGCAAGCATTTGATGGAAATGAGCAGCAATAAGGCGGCTAGTCCGCCTTATAATCCTCACTACCCGGTACCGGGTCATAGCCACCCTGAGAGAAAGGGTTACAGCGCACAATACGCCATAGTGACATAGCAGTACCCTTTAAGGGGCCATGCAAACTAATCGCTTCAATAGCATAGCTAGAACAAGTAGGCATATAACGGCAGTTGGCACCTAGCATAGGGCTCAGCACCAACCGGTACAACTTAACGAAGCCAATTAAACCACGACTCATTAAGCCTTTGGGGATGGGGAAAGACTGCTTTTTTGATTCGTTCTGACACATTATTTCAACCAGCAACCTTAAACCAACAAAAGCGGCAAGCGCACTCTAAACATAACACTCTGTGGGTCAATCAAGTTGTGAGCAGAAACCTCACCGCCATGATACAGAGCAATCATACGCACCACATACAAACCCAAGCCAAAGTGGGCTTGACCGGCACCACCTTGGCGCGCGCTTACCATAGAGGTAAACAAGTTACCCTGCATCTCTTCTGGTATATGAGGCCCTTGATTTTCAACTTCTAGATAGCAATAAAGATCTTGTTGATACAATCTCACCACAATTGAGCTATTGGCAACTCTAAAATCACGCGCATTATCAAGTAGCTTATCTAACATTTGTTCAATGCGATAATCGACCCCAGCTACCGCTACCTGAGCTTCATCACAAGCAAACACCACGTCAGCTTGCCCGGTGGCACTACGCCCCTCTTGATGGCTTACATAGGTTTCCACCAAGTAAGCTAAGTTCATAGGCTCTAACTCATCTTCTTGTAACGCTTCTTCTAGGTTAGCAGCATCAGCTAGCTTTTCGACAATAGCACTTATCTTTATCAAACCTCGCTGGGCAATATCTAGGTAGCGCTGTTGGTCGTCAGCAACACCATGACGCTGCAAATTTTCGAGTGACGTCATGGTGGCATTAAGCGGGTTGTTTATTTCGTGGCGTAAGGTTCTAGGCATAGTAGAGATAAATTGCTGATGATCGTGCAAGCGCTCTACTACTTCTGAAAAGCTACGTGCCAAGCCCCCAATACGATCAGTAGAACGCACATCACTGTGCAACTGATTGGTACGTAAGCGTCCGCTAGGATCAACGATTTCTTTAGCTTCCTGCCCTAGTCGTTGCACACGGTATGCTTGACGCCAAGAATAAGCCAACAACACCATCAACATAGCCACCATGGTGGCAAAGCTCAACATGGTAATATTTTCCATGGCTTGACGTTGTAATTTGAGAATTTGCGCCGTCGACTGTTTGATTAGCACCACACCCAACAAGGCACCTTCTTGGTCAGTAATAGGGGCAGCAACAGCTAGTACTTCCTCATTGGCACTGCGATGCCAGCGACCACTAGCAAACTCGTTGCCCAAAGCTTGATTTAGCAAGCGACGCTCTTGACTAGCTTCTTGCGAACTACTTAGGAAGGTTGGGATTGCCACAAACCAGTCTAAGGCATTGTTCAACCAACTTTGCATACGCTCAACAATGGTAGTGGGCTGCAAAGACTCAGGTACGTTAGTAGCCAGCTTACCCACACTGGCCCGCACACGAAGCTGCTTATCGTAGATAATGATTTGTGAATTGGCACGATCCAAACTAGCTAGAATCTTGTTAGCTTCTGGCGAACGCATAGCTAGCAGGTTGTAATGACTTTCAATGTTGGTATCAGAACCTACTAGGGTTTTAAGGTGACGCATGGTGCCATCATCGTCATCCACATCCGCTACCGCCAAACCAAACTCTTGCCGCTCGTTAAGAAAATACCGTGGCAATGCAAATTCCACCAAATAACCGTCGACTAAAGGCCGCATCACCGCTTGGATAATGAACGACGAAGAAGGATTGCGATATAAAGAAGTCGCCCAGTCATCTTTTACATACCAAACTTCCATCTGACCGGGTTCGGTAGCAACAATAATTAGACGACGCTCGTTACCATTGCGGTCAGGCAATGATAAACGCAAATGGTCACTGCGATCGAGCTGTTTATTTCCCCATTCACGCAACTTGGTGACATTATCTTGTATACGCACTAGCCCATAAATCCGATCTTCGTATTCACCGAGTAGTAAGCTGTACCCATCTTCATCTCCTTCCTCACCACTACCAAAGTGATTAGCAAAGAGCTGAAAATCTAGCCATTCACTGGTATAACCATCGACCTTTACCTTGTGACTAAGGGGATGGCTAAATACTACCTGCTGGCTATCCAAGTAAGGCAGCTCTTCCAATAAATCTTCCCGACCTTGGAATAAAGTCACTACACCTTGAGCAAGCTGCTCTTGTGCTTGAGACTGGCCCTCAATCATAAACACGCGGGTTTCTGCTAAGAAACGGTACGACAACAAAGGCATACTCAACAAAACCACCAGAAACAACATAGCCTGGCCACTTGGGCGCCAACGGCGACGTTTAGTTTGCTCTGTTGAGTTACTGTTATTCACTAGCTATTGTCCGGCCATCGATACCCCAAACCATATTCGGACTTGATAGCATCAAAACTGTTATCCAGCTTCTTTATCTTACGCTTAATGTTGCGAATGTGAGTACTAATGGTGTTGTTAGAGACATAATGCTGATGCGTAGCCTGAGCCAATACATCGTAAGTAACAATATGGCCTGGGCGGCGTGTTAAGGCCTCTAACATACGAAACTCTGTCAATGTTAGCCCTTCTATATCCTTGCCATCCCACTGCGCCAAACGACTTTCTTCCAGCAAGCGTAAAGCCCCCACTTGCCGCACACTTTGTTCCACTTCAGCAGGAGCGTCACGAATGTCACTTAAGCGTAGCAAGGTGGCTACCTTCTCGGCCAAAAAACCAAGAGATACGGGTTTGGGCTGATAATCCCAAGCCCCCATACGTAAACCAATAATGCGGTCTATCTCTTCCACTCGCTCCGTTAAAAACAATACCGGAATCTGAGGAAAGCGCTTGAGGATGTCACTGCACAGCTGAAAACCTGCATCAATATTATCTTGCATAATGATATCCAAGATAACCAGGTCTGGTTTTACCTGCATTAAACCTTCTTGGGCGGATTCTTTACTAGCATAGGCCGTCACTTGATAACCACGCTGCTCTAAGGCAACTTGGTAATTTTCACGCTGATCGGCATCATCTTCGACGATTACGATATGCTTGGCCATGCTAGTCTCCTAATGCTTGCAGGGTACTAGGCTAAGGCCTGTACCGCTGCCAAAACCTGCTGCAACTGTTTACGTTGTTTCTTCTTCGCTTGGCTAACTTCAGCTTCAAGCTGTGCTGTTAATTCTACCAAGACTCCGGCACTGCCACCCTGAGCTTGCCATTGTGCTTTTATAACTTCGACCTTGGCATTAATTGCTGCCTGCTCTTCGGCTTCGCGTTGCTTGGCAATTGCCATTGCCCGAGCCTTACCGGCATCTGCTTTGGCTTGTTCTTCTGCAGTAAGTTCCTTTTTTGCCTTACTAGTAGCTGCACTTACTTGCACTTGGCTATCCAGAGGCATAATGCCTACAGCTGCACGCAAACGATCCATAAAGGGTGCTGTGTATTGGCGTGCCTTGTGAGCGCCCTTTTGCAATTCAGCTTCTATATAAGCTGGGTCAGCGATAATGCGGTTATAGTTACCGCGTGCGTCTTGTAAGTGATCATCTAGATACTCAAAAAGTTCCCGCTTCATGTCCCCCCAAGCAATACCTTCGGCATAGCGCACGCGCATAGCCTCGGCTTCAGCTTTGCTAGCAAAGGCAGAATAAGTTTCAAACAAAGTGCAGGCATCTGGATCTTTGGCCTCACCCGGAGCCAAACTATTAGTCTTAATTTGACCAATCAATCGCTTTAGTTCATCAGCAGGCGCAAACAAAGGAATGATGTTGCCGTAGCTCTTGCTCATCTTGCGACCGTCTAGACCAGACAATACCTTTGGGTCACCTTCATCAACCATGGCTTCAGGCAAGACAAAATGCTCACCAAAAGCATGATTAAAGCGCGCAGCAATATCACGGCACATTTCAATATGTTGAATCTGATCTTTACCCACAGGCACTTGATGAGCATTGAACATCAAAATATCAGCAGCCATCAATACTGGGTAGCTAAACAAGCCCATACTTACGCCGTCATCAACATCAGGATTACCCTGACGGTTGTTTTCATCTACAGACGCCTTGTAAGCGTGGGCGCGGTTCATCATACCCTTAGGGGTCATACAGGTGAGCAACCAAGTCAACTGCGGTATTTCAGGAATATCAGACTGACGATAAAAGGTAGCACGATCGGTATCCAGACCCAGAGCCAACCAGATAGCGGCAATATCGCGACAGGAGCGATGTACTGTTTGTGGATCTTGGCACTTTATTAAAGCATGATAGTCCGCCATAAAGTAAAAACTATCATTTTGCCGATCTTGGCTAGCTTCAATAGCAGGCTTCAAAGCACCTAGGTAGTTACCTAAATGGGGGGTTCCTGTGGTAGTAATACCGGTTAATACACGTTGCTTGGCAGACATATTAGTTATCTTGATAAAATAGGTAGTGAAAACTGTCGATGCGACATTATACACGGGACTTCGCTTCACGTAACATAGTTATTAGCAACTAGCAGACTTGGATCAAATCCAAGTTACCTGTTGATAACAAACTGAATGAATTGGAGTTTCTAGCATGTTACATACAGCCACCTTTGGTGCCGGATGTTTTTGGGGAATTGAGGCACTACTTGCGCAACAGCCTGGCGTAATGAAAACCAGTGTTGGTTATATGGGTGGCCCGAAGGCAAACCCCAGCTATCAAGAAGTATGTAGCGGCGAAACCGATCATGTGGAAGTCGTACAAGTCGAATTTACCGATGGCACCATTAGTTACGAACAACTCTTACAACTATTCTGGGCTAATCACGACCCAACTACACCAAATCGTCAGGGGCCGGACATAGGCACGCAATATCGTTCCGTGGTTTTCTACCATACCCAAGTACAAAAAGTAGAAGCCCAAGCACTCATGCAACAACTGCAAAAAAGCGGTTATTTTCCAGGCCCAATAGTTACGGCCATTGAGCCAGCGCAAGAATACTGGCTAGCAGAAGAGTATCATCAGCAGTATCTAGAAAAGAGACATCTCAGTAGCTGTCGCTTTTAGATACGAGGTCAGTGACAACAGAGCCCTATACTGACTTATCACGCCACGTCACCTCAACTATGTTTGAGCGTCGTATTCGGATAAGCCTAGCTACCCCCTGCCCTGTAGCATTCCTGCTTTCGATATCATGCTAATTGGCAAGCCTGCCATAGCGTAAATAATCTATCTTCTGGAGAAAGCAATCCATGAAATCATCTGCAAAAGTTGTAGTTATCGGTGGTGGCGCCGTAGGTGCGGGTACTTTGTATCATCTAGCCAAAAAAGGTTGGAGTGATGTAGTAATGGTGGAGCGTAAGGAACTTACGTCTGGTTCAACTTGGCATGCTGCTGGTTTGTTGCCACTGTTTAACATGAGCTACTCCGTAGGTAAGCTACACCAGTACTCGGTAGACTTCTACCATGATCTAGAAAAAGAAACCGGTATGAACGTGGGTTTCTCTGTGGTCTCCAACATTCGCTTGGCCAACTGCGAATACCGCATGGACGAGTATAAGTACTACTCTGGCGTTGCCAAGACCGTTGGTGTAGAAGCCAAGTTCTTGACCCCTGACGAAATCAAAGAAGTTTGGCCAATGTGTAATACAGAAGGCTTGCTAGGTGCTATCCAGCATCCAGACGATGGTTATATTCAGCCAGCAGATTTGACCCAGGCACTATGTGCTGGCGCCCGTAACATGGGTGCAGAAATATACCGCTATACCACCGTAGAAGCCATCGAACAACAAATTGACGGCACTTGGATCGTGAAGACCGACAAGGGTGACATTGCCTGTGAACACGTCGTATCTTGCACCGGTTCCTTTGCCCGTAAGACCGGCGAAATGGTTGGCCTAGATATTCCTGTTATCCCAGTTGAACACCAGTTCATCGTTACCGAGCCCCACCCAGAAATCCTAGAACGCAAGAAGCAAGGCCTACCAGAAATGGGTGTATTGCGTGAATCTGACGGTGGCTACTACCTACGTGAAGAAGCTGGCGGCTTACTGCTAGGCCCATACGAAAAAGGCGCCCCTGTATGTTACGTTGACGGCCCGGCGGATGACTGTGAATACGAACTGTTTAACGAAGAACTAGACCGTTTGATGCCGCACATCGAATTCTGCATGAACCGTGTACCTGGTTTTGCCGAAGTGGGCGTGAAAGAAGTTTATAACGGCGCTATCGCCTACACCCCAGATGGCAATCCCATTGTTGGCCCAGCGCCTGGCTTGAAGGGATTTTGGTTAAACGAAGGCCACTCCTTCGGCATTACTGCCGCTGGTGGTGCTGGCTGGCAGTTAGCTGAATGGATAGTTGATGGCGAGCCTACGGTAGACATGATGGGCGTTGACCCACGTCGCTTTGGCCCTTACGCTACCCGTGGCTACCTAAAAGACAAGAACGAAGAAGCTTACGCCAACGTCTTTACCACCCACTACCCTGACGAAGAGCGCGAAGCCGCGCGCCCCCTAAAGACCACGCCTTGCTATGACCGTATGAAAGCATTGGGTGCGGTATTTGGCTCTGTTTACGGCTGGGAACGTCCTAACTGGTTTATGCCCAGCACAGACTACGCCCTAACCGCCGAAGACCTAAAAACTGACGATGTAGCCGACGTACTGTGGAACCAGAACTTCTCTGAGCCACTAGAAGATGGTCGCATCGTTGAAAAGAACTCTTTCCGTCGCTCCAACTACCATGAGTTTGTGGGTAACGAATGTAAGCACGTGGAAGAAAACGTCGGCATCCTAGACATGTCTGCCTTTGCTAAGGCAGTAGTGAAAGGCCCAGGTGCTGAAGCTTGGCTGGAATCCATCTTTGCTAACAAGATGCCGAAGACCATTGGTCGTATCTCCTTGGTACATATGCTGACCCAAAACGGCGGCGTACGAGCAGAATTTACGGTTTACAAGACCGGCCCACAAAGCTACTACCTAGTCTCTGCCGGTGCTTTTGAAACTCACGACCATGACTACCTGTTCAAGCTTAAGCCCACCGACGGTAGCGTTGACGTACAGCGTGTTACTACCCAAACTGGTGTATTGGTTATTGCTGGACCTAAGTCTCGCGAGCTACTACAGAAGCTAACTGACACCGACCTGTCCAACGACAGCTTCAAGTGGTTGACGGGTAAGAAAATCAACGTTGGTTACGCCACGGCAGAAGCCTTGCGTGTTAACTTCGTCGGCGAATTGGGTTGGGAATTACACCACCCAATGGAAATGCAAAACTACATCTTTGATGAAGTCATGAAGGCCGGTGCTGAGTTTAACATCAAACCATTTGGTATTCGTGCTATGGACAGCATGCGCCTAGAAAAGTCTTACCGTTTGATTCCACGTGAAATGTCCATTGAATACTCCGCCACAGAGTCTGCCCTAGGCCGCTTCGTACGCCTAGATAAAGAACAAGATTTTATCGGTAAAGAAGCCTTGATCGCTTGGAATGAGCGTGGTCCTAAGAATGCTTTTGTCACCATGGAAGTGCATGGCGTCACTGACGCTGACGCTCGTGGTTCTGAAGCTATCTACAAGGACGGCGAACTCGTTGGCCGTGCAACCTCCGGTGGTTTTGGTTGGCGTTGCAACAAGTCCTTGGCACTGGGCATGGTTACCCCGGAACTTGCCGCTGTAGGCACTGAGCTACAGATCGAGATCCTTGGTGAGCTATACCAAGCAACCGTGGTTGAAGAGTCACCGTACGACCCTACAAATATCAAATTGCGTGCATAAGCATTTATAGGTATATTGTGCGGCGCAAGAGCGAGACTATAGCAGTGTAGAATTATTTTTTTTCATCTATAGATCACAAAAATTCGTTTGAGTGAATCGCTTTAACACTGCACAATTAAGCTGTTTTTAAGATGACCAGCAGAATAACTTTATTCTGCTGGTCAAAAATGTAGGATTAGTTTTATAAATATTAAAAAACTAATCGCTTTTCTAACTATCTAGATGAGATCACGTCCATGAAAGTACTAGTTGGCGTCAAACGCGTCCTGGACCCACAGGTGAAAGCCCGTGTCAATGCGGACAAAACCGGTATCGACCTGACCAATGCCAAAATGACCATGAACCCTTTTGATGAAAACGCTGTTGAAGAAGCGATTCGTCTTAAGGAAGCCGGTACGGTAGAAGAAATTGTAGCCTTGTCCATTGGCGCTGCTAAGTCCGAAGAGACTCTACGCAACGCCTTGGCCCTAGGTGCCGACCGTGCCATCTTGGTACAAACTGATGAAACCCTAGAGCCTTTGGCCATCGCCAAGATCTTTAAGGCCATCGTTGATGAAGAGCAACCAAACCTGGTAATGGTTGGTAAGCAAGCTATCGATGATGACTGCAACCAAACTGGTCAGATGCTATCTGCCCTTTTGGACTGGCCACAAGCTACCTTTGCTTCCAAGCTAGAAATCAATGGCGACACGGCTAAGGTTACGCGTGAAGTTGACGCTGGCCTTGAGTCAATTGACGTCAACATGCCAGCGGTTGTGACCGTTGACCTGCGTCTAAACGAGCCACGCTATGCCTCTCTACCAAACGTAATGAAAGCTAAGCGTAAGCCTCTAGACAAGAAAGCTTTGGCTGACCTAGGTCTAGACACAGCCAACCGTATGACCACCCTAGAAGTGATGGAACCACCTGCCCGCGATGCTGGCGTATTGGTTGAAACCGTATCTGAGTTGGTTAACAAGTTGAAAAACGAAGCCAAGGTTATCTAAGGGAGCATATAGCATGACTGTATTAGTAATTGCAGAACACGAAAATGGCGCCCTAGCAGGTGCTACACTTCACACTATCACTGCTGCACAACAAATTGGTGGTGACCTAGACGTATTGGTTGCTGGTTCTGACTGCGCCGCTGCTGCACAAGCTGCCGCCGCCGTTGCTGGCGTTAGCCGCGTACGCGTCGCTGACGATGCTTCTTTGACTGGCTACATGGCTGAGAACATGGCCGACCTAATCGTCAGCATCGCCGCTGACTACAGCCACGTATTGGCTCCAGCTACCACCTTTGGTAAGAACTTTATGCCTCGCGCTGCTGCGCTTTTGGATGTCAGCCAGATTTCTGAAATCAGTGCCGTAATTTCTGCCGACACTTTCGAGCGTCCAATTTACGCTGGCAACGCCATGGCGAAAGTTCAGTCTAGCGATAGCATCAAGCTAATCACTGTACGTACTACCAAGTTTGACGCTGCCAGCGCTGAAGGTGGCTCCGCTACTGTTGAAGACGTGGCTGCTGCTGCTGACACTGGCAAGTCTCGCTTTGTCGGTGTTGCTGCTTCTGAATCTGACCGTGTTGAGCTAACTTCTGCCAGCATCGTTATTTCTGGTGGCCGTGGTATGCAAAGTGGTGACAACTTCCCAATGTTGGAACGCGTTGCTGACAAGCTTGGCGCCGCTGTAGGTGCATCCCGTGCCGCGGTTGACGCAGGCTTTGTACCTAACGACTATCAAGTTGGCCAAACTGGTAAGGTTATCGCCCCAGACTTGTACATTGCCGTGGGTATCTCCGGTGCTATCCAGCACTTGGCAGGCATGAAAGACTCCAAGACCATCGTGGCTATCAACAAAGATAGCGAAGCACCTATCTTCCAGGTTGCTGACTATGGTTTGGTTGCTGACTTGTTCGACGCCGTACCAGAGCTAGAAAACGAGCTATAAGCCGTTTTTGCTAACTCTACTAACAAAGAGCCCAGCTAAGCTGGGCTTTTTTATGTACAGGATGTACAGGATGTACGGTATGCCGCGGTGACATGGATGTCATGGAGTGGCGTCTCTGCGAACCTCATAACCTCTTGAGGTCCATCAGTCTAGGCAGCGGACCATGTAGCGAACTCAGGCCATTGCTTATTTCAGCTTGACCTTAGTTCCTTGGCTGGCTTCTCCAGCTACCCTGTGCGTGCCTTCTAGCCCATGGGCGCTGCGGAACTCGGCCCAAAAGACAGGCCTCAGACAATCCTCGCGCTATTTCCATGTTCTAGCAGTCATGCTCGGCTGCGTCATAATCGGACAAGCTGAAATAAGCAATGGCCTTAAGTGCAGCTAATGATCAGAGGCTATATGACTTCAACAACCTCTGCGGAGAAGCGCCAGCAACACGGGCAATTTCTTCCCTAGTCTCCAAATGCAGCTTCACGGTTGTTGTGTACCAGCTTACCGAACCAAGATTTTGTTTTTGTTCAGCGCTAAGCAACCCCGCAACCAAAGCCGGTAATTGCTTAAACAACAGCCCTTCACCCTGCTCTGGCAAAGCTTGCAAAATAGCAGCGCGCACACACTCGTACTTCCAACGTGCAATGTGCGTGGGTTGTTTGCCTGGAGTTGGCGTGTAACAAATAACCTTGTCATCTTTCATAAGCGTTAAACCCTGCAAACCCTATTGAAGTAAAAAAACCATTCTAATATGATGCTTTAATGACTCGCAACGGTAAGTTCAAATTACAGCCATGAAACAACTTCTGCTGATATGCCACACACCTTCTGCTAATACCCAAGTGATGGCGGCTCAACTGCTAGCTGGCGCGCGTGCGGAAGCCACAGAAAATAGTCAAGTACGTATGCTGACACCGGCACAATGTGGTGCTGAAGACTTGCTGAACGCCGATGCTTTGGTGTTTTTAACAACAGAAAACCTCGGTTATATGGCAGGCACTACCAAAGACCTGTTTGATCGCACTTTCTATGACCTAGAAGGGCCTACACAAGGCCTTAGCTATGCGTTAGTGGTACGAGCCGGCCTTGATGGCACTGGCGCCACACGAGCTGTAGAATCCATTTGTGGTGGACTTAACTGGAAACCAGTACAGGCAAGGCTGCTTTGCCATGGGCAATGGCGGGATGACTTTGGCCAACAATGCTATGAGTTAGGACAAATGATGATGGCCAGCATGGATATGGGCATTATCTAGCTAGTAAACACGCCTTCCGCCTCAAGCTGAGATAATTGCCAATACTCCCCCTCCGCTAGATCAGCAGGTAAACACAAACCCCCAACCTGATACCGATTCAAAGCAACTACGGGATTACGAAAACGCCCGAACATACGCTTAATTTGATGATAGCGACCTTCTGTTAGGGTCACATCGGCCACATAGTCACTAACAATCTGTAATTGTGCCGGTGCAGTGGTGATATCTTCAAATGCAAAGTACATGCCCTCAGCGAAGGCCTGGATATAGTCTTCGCCCAATGGCTTTTGCACAGTTACACGATAACGCTTTGCCAACTTGGTATCTGGCCCGGTAATGCGCGATGACCAGCTACCGTCGTTAGTGAGGAGCATCAAGCCAGTAGAGTTGAGATCCAACCTGCCGGCTACATGTAGGTTTGAAAATTCTTCTGGCAGCAATTGCAACACTGTTTGATGGACAGCGTCCGTGGTTGCACTCACCACGCCTTTTGGCTTATTTAGAACGACATAAACAGGCTGCTTAGATTGTACAATGTCGCCATCTATTTGCACTTGGGTAAATTGTCCAATCAATGTGTCGGCTGTTGTACAAACAACATCGTCTACCAATACCCGTTGCCGGGCCAACAACAACTTAACGTCCCGTTTACCGAGTCCCGTATGCTGGCTGATAATTTTGTCTAAACGAAATGAATAGGAAGGCATTATTGGTTTTTGCTTTCTGGATATGAAGGTTGGAAATTAAACAAAAAAACGGCCACTAGGGCCGTTTTGATAGTAACCATTTTGGATTAAAGTTTATAGCACTTTATCCAAGGCGGATTCCAGAGAAGCCACGCTACGCTCGATGTTGTGCAGCTTGTCCAAGCCAAATAAACCAAGGCGGAAGGTCTTAAAGCCCGCAGGTTCATCACACACAAGCGGTACACCAGCAGCAATCTGCATGCCTTCGGCCACAAACTTACTACCGTTTTGCACACCGTCATCGGCGGTATAACTTACTACCACACCTGGTGCGCCAAAACCGTTGGCAGCAACACTCTTAATGCCGCGACCAGCTAACATTGCGCGTACAGCATCGCCTAGGCCTTGCTGCTCTTCTTTCACCTTGGCAAAGCCATAAGCTTCGGTTTCGCGCATAACAGTAGCGAAAGCCGCAATGGAGTCCGTAGGCATAGTAGCGTGATAAGCGTGGCCACCATTAACATAGGCCATCATGATGTCGCGCCATTTCTTCAAATCCGCAGCAAAACTAGTGCTCGTGGTTGCTTCCAACATGGCAACACCACGTTCGCCTAGCATCACTAGGGCGCCAAATGGCGAACCACTCCAGCCTTTTTGTGGAGCACTAACAAGTACATCTACACCCAGCTCTTTCATGTTTACCCATAGGCAACCAGAAGCAATGCAATCCAACACTAGAATACCACCTACGGCATGCACAGCTTCAGCCATTGCTTCAATATAGCCATCAGGCAAAATGATGCCAGAAGACGTTTCTACGTGTGGCGCAAACACCACTTCTGGCTTTTCATTAGCTATAGTGTCTAGTACTTCAGCGATAGGTGCTGGCTGGAATGGTTCTGTGTCACCTTCCTGTCCTTGACGTGCCATAAGCACGGTGGAACTAGCGGCAATATTGCCCATTTCAAGAATCTGGGTCCAACGAAAACTAAAGAAACCGTTACGGATAACCATGGTTTTCTTGCCCGTAGCAAATTGACGCGCCACGGCCTCCATACCAAAAGTACCGCTACCAGGAACAATAGCTACTTGTTCGGCGTTATACACAGATTTTAAGGTTTCGTTCACATAGCGCATGTCGGCCTGAAAAGCTTGGGACATATGATTTAAAGCACGATCCGTATAAACAACGGAGTACTCTAACAATCCATCTGGATCAACGTTGGGCAGTAGTGCAGTCATGAGGTTTTCCTGTAGTCGTTATAATAGGGTATTTAGAGTCAGACCCAAGGTCCGACCCCACAAATAAACTAGTTTGAGTGTCTCTAATAAAAACGGGCACTGCAAGTACCCGTTGATAATATTCACTATGGGTCGACGCAAATGACTAACGCAAGGTCGCAGCCGACGCCGTTAGGAACTCCATTAAGGAGACGGCAAAACCACGCATTACCCAAAGTTCAAATACCGGCTGCTCATCAACGTCAGCTAGGCGCATCACACTCACGCCAATGTGATTGATGTGCGTCATGTTAATATCACCTACAGCAAAAGCGGCATCATCAAGCTCTACAGGTATACCCCGGGCCAACAAAGCCCGAGCATCGGCACCACTCACTTGCAATTGCGTTTTACCTTGCGACTGGTCGGTAGCATAAAAGTCTTCGGCAGAATCTACGTTAGTGACATCGGTTAGCCAAAAGTAACGATCCTTGCCCTGCCATACCACTCGTTGATCACCCGCTTCGGTGAACTTGCCGGCACTGGGGACCGCCATGTTAGTTAACTTAGCGACCTGTGCCTCGACTGAAGCAAAGCCTTCAAGCTGCCACATTTTTGTGGCCGCAACTTCATTGATGGATACCGCAGCAAATACCTGTGGCATAGCAAAATGTTGTTCTAGTGCACTAGCCATTAGCCTTTCACCCTATCATTGCTTGGGTCGACAAAATGGCTGCTCACCACTTCAACTTCCACGTTAATACCTTTTAACGGATACGCCGCATAGATCTTCTCGCCATGTCGGTTAGGACCGTCTCGCAAGAAACCCAAAGCAATATAGTTGTTAAGCTCTGGACTATAAGTCATAGAACTCACCCAACCTTGCTTATCGGCACCAGCTCCGGCATTGGCTTCGGTAACCAAAATAGAGCCCGTTTGAATGGCTTCATTAGGATTCACGGCTTTCAAACCCACCAAACGTGGACGCTCAGCATCTTGCAAGCCTTCACGCTGCATTAGGTTCTTACCCACAAACCACTTCTTCTTAGAAGCCATGCCTTCCATGTTCACATCACCCAAGGTAACGCGGCCATCTAGTTCGGCACCCGTTACGTGACCTTTCTCGATACGTAACGCACCCAAGGCTTCTAAGCCATAAGGAATAATGTCAAAGTCGGCACCTGCATCCATGATGTGTTGCCATACGGCCTCACCATGGTCGGCTTCCGTATAAACCTCATAGGCCATTTCACCGGAGAAACTCAAACGTAGTACGCGCAAAGTAGCACCATTGTGTTCACCGTGGACCACACCCATAAATGGAAAACCTTCATTACTGAAGTCCATGGCAGGGAAAGCCTTTTGCAAGGTGGCGCGAGCCTGTGGTCCAGCCACAGCCATAGCAGCCCAACGCTCACTAATGGAACTAACACGCACTTTCAATTCTGGCCAGTCTATTTCTAAACAACGCTCCATATGGGCCAAAGCAGGGCCTGCTTTGGCTGTGGTGGTAGTCATAAAGTAACGATCTTCTGCCAAGCGCGAAGTGGTACCGTCGTCAAACACAATGCCGTCTTCACGTAGCATGACACCATAACGGGCCTTGTTAACTGGCAAGGTACTAAACATGTTGATGTAAACACGGTTCAAGAACTCGGCCGCATCAGGACCAACGATTTCAATCTTACCTAAGGTACTGACATCGCACATGGCAACCTTGGAGCGCACATGAGCCGTTTCACGCACATAAGCATCATCAATGGTTTCACCGGCTAGGGGGTAATACTGAGCACGACGGAACAAGCCTGTTTCTACAAACACGGCACCACGGCGCTCATGCCATTCTTGCATTGGTGTACGGCGTAATGGCTTAAAGTGCTCACCTAGTTCGCGACCACCAATACCACCCATAGACACAGGAGCAATCGGAGAACGGAAGCGCGTAGTACCGGTTTCGGCAATACTCTGGCCTTGGCATTGCGCCATAATAGCCAGGGCGTTAACGTTGGACGTACGTCCTTGGTCATTAGCCATACCCAAAGTGGTATAACGTTTCATGTGCTCAACGGAAACAAAACCTTCCAAATGCGATTGCACAATGTCCGCAGACGTCACGTCGTGCTGAATATCAATCAGCTGCTTACCTTTAGCCGGTACACGCCATAGTGGCTGAATATTTAGCTCACCAGCGATATCTTGCGTAGGCTTGCTTATATCACCACCACTAGCACCCAGTGCCTGACAAGCAGCTTGTGCAGCAGCTACAGCCTGATCGATACCCGCATGCAAACCAAACTCACCTTCGGCACCGGCCACTGACCAGGTATCTTCGGCTTGTTGGTCAACCACAAAAGCGGCAATTTGGTTATCGTATATTGGTGGTGTGCCACCATGAGCAGCCATTTGTACTTGCGGAGTCCAGCCACCTGAGTGAGCTAAGACATCACAAGCAATACTGCGTGTCTGACCAACACTTTGACCATTAGCAGCCAAATCAGCTACGGCTACGCTACGTACACCATGCCAACCTTTAGCCTTGGTAACCACACTTTGGGTTTGTACTGGGATACCGCGCTCCATACAAGCGGCAAGCAACTGCGCAGAAGGCTTTTGGCGACTATCAACCACGGCGCTCACGGTAACACCTTGGTCATGGTAATCAAAGGCTGTTTGGTAGGCGCTATCGTTGTTAGTAAATACCACCATGGTTTTGCCAGCAGCAACACCATAGTGATTAAGCATTTTACGGGCACCAGAAGCCAACATAACACCAGGTTTATCGTTATTAGCAAACACCAATGGGCGTTCAATAGCACCAGCAGCAATGATGACTTTCTTAGCTTGAATCTTGTGATAATTATGACGCACTTTACCGTCAACGATTTCGTGAGCAGCTAAGGTGTTGCCATCAAAACGGCCCCAACAAATAGTTTTGCGTAACAGAGTCACGTTATCTGCCGCTTCTAGTGCTGCAATAGTATCTAGGCGCCACTGTTCTAATTCAAGATTGCCTTGATTCACCGCTTCATTAAGCAGTTGACCACCAAACTCCGCATGCTCATCCATCAGTACAACACGTAGACCACTTTGGGCAGCGCTAAGCGCTGCACTTAAACCCGCAGAACCACCACCAACAATAGCGACATCGGTAAAGCTATTCACCCGGTCGTAAACATCTGGATCAGCGTCCGTAGGCACCTTACCCATACCTGCCGCACGACGAATAGTTGGCTCATAAAAGCTATACCAGAATTTGGCGGGCCACATAAAGGTCTTGTAATAAAAACCCGCGGCAAAAGGAGAACCCGGCAAAATAGAACCGATAACATTGTTCAACGACAACAAATCTAATTTAGGTGAAGGCCAGCAGTTTTGTGAACTCACTTCCATACCTGGCGTTACCAATTGCATGGTAGCGCGGGCATTGGGTTCTGCTGTAGCGCCGTGACCAATAGTCACCAAAGCACCCGTTTCTTCTGGGCCGCATGAAGTTACACCGCGAGCGCGGTGATACTTAAAGCTACGACCAACCACTTCGATGCCATTAGCTACTAGAGCGGAAGCAACGGTATCACCTTCGCGTGCGGCTAAGTTGCGGCCATCAAAACTAAAGGCAATTTCTTTGTCACCTAGGCGGCCTGCGCCATGTCTAAACCCGCTCATGACTGTGCCTCCGTCTGGCTAGGTGGCATATCATGTGGCAAACCAACCCAGCTAATTTCGTGAGTTAAAGTATTGCGCTGCACCTTCAACCAGGTTCGGCAACCTAGTGCGTGGTGCCAATATTCCATGTGTTCACCAGCAACGTTATCACGCTGGTAAACATATTCGTTCCAGGTTTCTAGGCTGGCATCGGTGGCAGGCAAACTGCGATTGGCGTCTTCACCATAAGTGAATTCGGAGTGTTCGCGCTCACCACAATGAGGACAGTTAATTCGTAACATATGCTTAGCGTCCTATTAATGTGCTTTCGGATAAGGGCCTGCGCCCTTTTCATCAATGGTGTAACCCTTGGCAAAACGATCCAGTGTATAAGCTTCGTTTAGGGCGTGGGCCTTGTCGTTGGCAATGGTATGAGCAAAACACCAACCCGATGCCGGCGTAGCTTTAAAGCCGCCGTAGCACCAACCAGTGTTTAGGTACAAGCCATCAATAGGACCAACATCAATGATTGGCGAGCCATCCATGGACATGTCCATGATGCCACCCCAATTACGTAATAATTTTAGGCGTGACAAACCTGGCATAATAGATAAGCCACTAGAGATAACGTCTTCAAATACTGGCAGGTTACCGCGTTGCGCATAGGTATTATAGCCATCTATATCGCCACCAAATACCAAACCGCCTTTATCGGATTGGGAAACATAAAAGTGTCCAGCACCAAAGGTAACAACACCGTTAACCACAGGCTTATATGGTTCCGTAACAAAAGCTTGTAGCACATGGCTTTCAATAGGTAAGCGCAAACCTAACTTGCTGGTTAAGCGGCTGGAGTTACCCGCTACAGCCAAACCTACCTTGTCGGCACGGATATCACCACGGTTAGTTTTCACCCCGACGATTTCTTCACCCTGTTTAATGAAGTCTAGGACTTCACAGTTCTGAATTATGTCTACACCCAACTGGTCGGCGGCACGAGCATAACCCCAAGCCACGGCATCGTGGCGAGCGTTACCTGCTTCAGGCTGAAGTAGACCGCCAAAGATAGGGAAACGTTCTTGATCAGCGGCCCGTAGTGCCGGCTCACGTTCAAGGACTTCGTCACGGGATAGAATTACGGCATCAATGCCATTGAGACACATAGAGTTGCCACGACGTGCGAAAGCATCATATTGAGCCTTGCTGTGAGCAAGGTTCATAACACCGCGAGGTGAGAACATGGCATTGTAGTTTAGATCTAACGCCATGGTACGCCAAAGGTCCATACCCATTTCGTAAAATGGGGCGTTGCCATCAAGCATGTAATTGGAACGTACAATAGTGGTATTACGGCCAACGTTACCACCGCCTATCCAGCTTTTTTCCAACACGGCAACATTAGTAATGCCATGCACCTTGGCTAGATAATAGGCCGTTGCTAGGCCATGGCCACCGCCACCAATGATTATTACATCGTAATGGGACTTGGGTTGTGGATCACGCCAAGCGCGCTGCCAATTTTTGTTACCACGCAGGGCTTGCCATGCAATATTAAGGGCGTTGTACTTGCCCATACGGCCTCCAGTTGTCTGTCACCTAGGATCTCCACATTGAAAGGATATGGAATACTAGTATGCAAAGGTACTTAAAGACCTAGCTTTTAACTAAGTTAAATTCGACAACACTGGTCGTTTTTTTAATAAACAGGCGTATTTATATAATATTTTCGACGTTTTACTTAAATATCATGAATTACAGGAACGACAAAAATCACAAGTTCCAAAATTAGGAAAGTGACAAATAGAAATAAACAAGAATAAAACAGAAAAAGTGGTGGGTGATGACGGGATCGAACCGCCGACCCTCTGCTTGTAAGGCAGATGCTCTCCCAGCTGAGCTAATCACCCACTTTTTGAGACATTCAGCAAAGGTCGTGGCTGAATGAGCTGCGTATTATATAGATTTATAACTCTTGGTCAATGCAAAAAACCATTAAATTCAAGGTTTTTTGCTTTTATTTTGAGACTGTTAAAATCCCGTTATACCGCTATAATAGCGTCTGTAAATCAATAACAAGGGAATATCATGGTTATTAAACCCCGTGTACGTGGCTTTATGTGTATCACTACCCACCCTACAGGTTGTGAAGCTAACGTCCAAAGCCAAATTGAATATGTTAAGAACAATGGCGCGCTCGAAAACGGCCCTAAAAAAGTCCTAGTTATCGGCTCCTCCACGGGCTACGGCCTAGCCTCTCGCATCACTGCGGCTTTCGGTAGTGGTGCTGACACCTTAGGATTGTTCTTTGAAAAGCCAGGCACGGAAAAAAAACCTGGCACAGCTGGCTGGTATAACTCAGCAGCCTTTCACAAATTTGCCGAAGCGCAAGGCATGTACGCCAAGAGCATTAATGGCGACGCTTTTTCTGACGAAATTAAGCAGCTAACCATTGATACCATCAAAGCCGACCTAGGTCAGGTAGATATGGTCGTATACAGCCTTGCCTCCCCTCGCCGTCAACACCCAAAGACTGGCGAAGTTCATATGTCTACACTTAAGCCTATCGGTAAGGATGTGGTACAACAAGGTGTGGACACGGATAAGAGTATTATCAAAGAATTCACCATTGAAGCTGCATCGCAAGAAGAGATTGATAACACCGTCGCCGTTATGGGTGGTGAAGACTGGCAAATGTGGATTGACGCCCTAAGCGCCGCCGATGTATTGGCCCCAGGTTGCAAAACCACTGCCTACACCTATGTGGGTGAAGAAGTCACTCGTGACATCTATTGGGATGGCACGATTGGTGCAGCAAAAAAAGACTTGGACAAAAAGGTTATCGGCATTCGCGAGACTATGGCCACCCTCGGTGGTGATGCACGCGTATCCGTACTAAAAGCAGTCGTCACACAAGCTAGTGCAGCTATCCCAGTTATGCCTTTGTACCTAGGCTTGCTATTCAAAGTCATGAAGGAAGAAGGCACTCACGAAGGCTGTATTGAACAAATTGACTTATTATTCCGCGAAAGCCTCTGTGGCAATACGCCACGTTTGGATGACGAAGGTCGCTTACGTGCCGATTACAAAGAAATCGAACCTCATGTGCAACGCAAAGTTGAAGAGTTGTGGGCCCAAATTACCGATGAAAATCTAAATGATATCAGTGATATGCAGGGTTACAAGGAAGAATTCTTGCGTTTATTTGGTTTTGGTATTGAAGGCGTAGATTATGATGCCGATGTTAGCCCTATCGCAGACATTGCATCCATAGCTAGCGCCTAATTTGATGACCTCCAGTAGTAGCATAGGCATTAACAAGGCGCCCATTGTGCAAATTATGCTTGCAGGAGCACTTGTTGTTGCTGCAAATGCTTACTACTGGTTAATTGTTGGCTCGGGACTCGTACCAGCGTCATCAATTAATCTATCAGTTATTGCGGCACTGGTATTTCTACTACCGGTTCGCGAATGGGCCTATACATTACCCACTATAGCCCTATCATATTTTATTTCTTGCTTAATATTTGCTCCAACTAACGCTAGCATGCTGCTCGACTTTGTTACACTCGGAGGCGGATTCAGTGTTGGCTACATTGGTAAAAGACTGACTGGCCTTTGGTCTCCTAGCGAATTCAGCGGCTATTTTGTCGCTTACTTGCCATCGGCAATACCTGTTGCCGCCGCTTATTTCATTAGCTTACTCATGCTTCATGTAATACGCTATGACGAAGACTTCATGACGCACTTCAGCGCCTTTGAAGACATACTCTTTCACCTACATCTATTAGAGTTTACAGTACTTGGCAACGTCATGTTTACCTTCTTAGAAACATACAGACAACGTCAAGAATTCCTCTCACAATGGCAGCAAAGAATGCTGCAAGCCTTTGCTGCCACGCTGATTCACTTGGCAGTTATTTACCTGTTTCCTAGTAACTATTGGTTATTAATTGCGAGTTTGCTTACCACGGTATACTTTGCCGGATCCTTTGGTGGCACTGTCGCGGTTGCTATTGCTGCAGCTATTGCCCCTTTCGCTTGGGGCCAAAACAATATGCCATTTATTCCACCTAGTGAGTTTACTACCTATGCAATAACTGTTTTTATCATCGGCTCATTGGCCCTAATACGCGACGGCTTTGTATCTGCGGCAAAGCAAGGACAACCATTTACATTATCTCTCTCGCCTTCGGGTCGGGTTGGGCTAACAATGGCTTCACCTGAAGTCGATGCCTTACGCTTGCAGCTTGAACAAAAAAGCGTAGAAATAACCAACGCCAACCAAAACCTAGAACAGAAAAATGCAAAGCTGTTTAACTTAACAAAATCCTTAGAACTGCAAAAGCAGACCTATAAGCATCTGGTCGAAATCGACGAGCTAACCAATCTTAAATCCAGACGATATTTCTCCAACCAAATGGCCGATGGTGTACGTGACAGCGACTACTGCATCCTAATGATAGATCTCGATAACTTTAAGAGTGTTAACGATATTTATGGCCACCACGCAGGCGACCTGTTACTAAAAGCATGCTCTCGGGTATTTCACCACGCTTGTGATGATCGCAGTTTTGCCGCCCGACTGGGAGGCGAAGAGTTTTGTATTGCATTACAATCCGACGAACTAGAGGAAGCGCTTAAGTTTGCCAATAACATCCGCCAGCAAGTTGCCAAAACCAGCATTAATCTACATAACACTGAAATTTCACGTAGCATTAGCATAGGCCTTGCCCGCTTAGGCGCTGACAGCCTACTCAAAGATGTTATGAGCCAAGCAGATGCCGCCCTGTATGAAGCCAAAGAAGCCGGCAAAAACTGTATCCGCGTTGCCGATCAAGCTTTTATCGAACACTGGAGCCAAGCCCGCAGCGCACCTAAATTAGACGCTATCATGCAAGGCTTAGAGAACAATGAATTTGTTTATTACCTGCAACCTATTTGCAAAATAGACACAGGAGATATAGTTGGCTTTGAAGCGTTGATGCGCTGGGAACGCGCCGATGGTAGCGTATTGGCACCGAAAGAATTTATCGATACGGTATTGTCCCGGCCTGTGTACGCGCTGTTCAAAAAAGCCAGCAAAAAACAAACCTTACCTATTTTGCAGAAACTGCACGAACTTGATGAGAATTACTATCTTTCGATCAATGCTGACAGCACCTTCTTTCACACGCCGCGCTACGTGACAGATATTGTCAACCAGCTACAGCAAGCTGGAGCTAATGCAAAAAAACTAATCATCGAGCTACCCGAAACAGCGGAAATTCATGACCAGCAACTAGTCGTAAACAACGTCAATTATCTACGTGAAAACGGCATTCGCATAGCACTGGATGACTTTGGCATGGAACACTCCAACATGGACCGCATTCGTGACATTCCTGCTGATTTTGTAAAGATTGACCGTAGCTTTATCATCGACCTGCAAGACAACCCAAGATCAATTGCTATTGTCAGAGCCCTAGTAACCATGTCAAAAGAATTAAACTTTGACATCATTGCCGAAGGTATTGAAGAGCAAGAGCAAGCTGATGCGCTAATTGATGCCGGTGTAAAACAAGTTCAAGGCTACTATTACGGTCAGCCCAAGCCACTCAACTATTGGGTCCACGCCCACCAACAGAAAGTCTGTTCTAGATCTTAATAAAAATAACGCCGGTCACTCAAATCTGGGTATAAATACGCCACATCGTCAGCATAACCATTAAATATCAAGGTTTTTTGACGACCAAAACTACCGACTACCCGCTCACTAGCTTGCGACCAGCGCGGGTGATTAAATTTGGGATTCACATTCGCATAAAAGCCATATTCCTGAGGGTTTTGACGCCACCAAGTGTTGCGAGGCATCTCTTCAACCAAGTCAATACGAACAATGGATTTGGCATATTTAAAACCATATTTCCACGGCACCACCAAACGTATCGGCGCACCTGTTTGCTGCTGTAAAGGCTCGTCATAAATTCCTGTCGCCATTAAGGTCAAAGGGTGTACAGCCTCAGCTATCGTTAACCCCTCGATATATGGACCACCTGCCCAATTGGCGTTAGGCATCTGCTTATCATCATATAAGGTTTCAAAACGCACATATTTTGCCTTACTGTTAGGTTTAGCAGCTTTAATTATTGCGGCCAAAGGAATACCATTCCAAGGCACCACCATGGACCAAGCCTCCACGCAGCGAAACCGATACAAACGATTTTCAATATCGTGTTCTGCGTGTAAATCAGCAATATCATAGATACCTGGATTATCGACACCAACGCCACCGACTGTCACACTCCAAGGCGAGGTGATCAATGTTTTAGGAGCTTGCGATGGATCTTCTTTGCCAAAACCAAACTCATAGTAGTTGTTGTAACTATTAATAATATCTAAACGTGTTGCAGTAATAGGCTTGTTAACAGCCACTGCCTGTCCGCCTAAAGATAAAGGGGCATCTGGGTCCAATAGCTCTTCTTCATCGGCAAACAAGCCACTTGCTAAAGGCAAACTCAAACTTGCTAAACCCAACCCAAGCATGCGACGACGTTGCATGAATAAAGCCTGCGGAGTAATATCTGAACTTTTAACGGGCATGCTTAAACCTCCAAATCATCACCAAAACTAAAACTACCAACAATACCACCGGCTCCCCTGTAGCTACCTTTTGCGCCATTAGATAGTGCCCTAATGCCAAGGGTAATGCTACGTACGTTAAACTATGCAAAGCCTGCCAGCGACGATAGCCAAGCCTTCCAGAGGACTTTCGATTAGAGGTTAGAGCCATGGGCAATAACAACAGTAGCGCTATAAGCCCCATCCAAATAAATAGATTGTCTGTAGTTTCTTGCCACATCAGCAACCAGTCAAAATTGAACTCTAAGCTTACCCAAACCAATAAGTGCACTAAGGCCATAGTAAAGGCCCAAAGCCCCACATAACGCCTTAATGGCACATATACACGTAATGATGGCCACAGGTGACTGGCAGGTGTAAAAAGCAAGGAAAGCAAGAGCAAATAACTCGCCATGCGACCACTCATGTCGCGCAACTCGGTAACTGTGTCCGGAGCTTTTAGGGATAATTCAAACTGCCACACAACAAAGACAAGCAGCAGTACATTAAATAACCTTGCTAGTCGCTTTATTTGCACATTAAACCCCTTTTTCTTTAAAACTTGCTCTATAGTGTATACGCAAGTGCCGTTAATAAAGACGCAAATCACCCAAAATAGGTAACACTATGTGGCAAGATATCATTCACTTCTGGTTTCAAGAACTGACTCAAAAGCAATGGTTTCTGAAAGACTTGGAGGTGGATAAGCTTATTGGTCAGCGTTTTCGCAGTTTAAACCAACAAGCCCAAGCAGGCGAGTTATATAGCTGGCGCCAAGAGCCCATGGGTAGATTGGCAGAAATCATCGTATTAGATCAGTTCTCACGTAATCTGTACCGTGATTCCGGGCTAGCTTTTGCTGGAGATGCCATGGCTTTGGCTCTAGCCCAAGAAGCCATTCATCACGGCTTAGACAAGGCTATGGACACGAGTCAGAAACAGTTTTTGTATATGCCGTTTATGCATAGCGAATCTGCGGCCATTCACGTACAAGCAGAGGCTTTATTTGCCAGCCTAGGCAATGACAATACGCTTAACTTTGAACTTCGCCACAAGGCCATTATAGACCGCTTTGGGCGCTACCCTCATCGCAATGCCATTCTAGGCCGTGAATCGACTGCAGAGGAAATTGAGTTTTTGACGCAACCAGGGTCGAGTTTTTAACACCGCCAGGATCGAGCCCTTAATTGTTACACCGTACCACCTGCCCGCTTGGCACTCGCGGGTACCCTACTGGCCTTACTTCCTTGGCTGGCTTCGCCAGCTTCCCTGCGCTATTACCTATTCCATGGGCGCTGCGGAACTCGGCCTAAAAAACAGACCTCAGACAGTCCTCGCGCTTTATCCGTGGTCTAGCCAATATGCTCGGCGGCGTCATAACCGGCCAGTAGGGTACCCGCAAGCACCCAGCTATAGCGTCGGATCGAAGTTAAAAAAGATAAGTGATATAGAGATGGTAAATTTCAGGCACAAAAAAACCACAACTAAGTGGCTTTAATGGAAATGGCGGAACGGACGGGATTCGAACCCGCGACCCCCGGCGTGACAGGCCGGTATTCTAACCAGCTGAACTACCGCTCCGCAATATGTGTACACGTGGTGGGTGATGACGGGATCGAACCGCCGACCCTCTGCTTGTAAGGCAGATGCTCTCCCAGCTGAGCTAATCACCCAGTGTACGTCTTCCAACTTTCAGGTCAGTTCAAGGGGACCTGAAAAAATGGCGGAACGGACGGGATTCGAACCCGCGACCCCCGGCGTGACAGGCCGGTATTCTAACCAGCTGAACTACCGCTCCGCATTTCCTGTTCGCTTCACCGTCTCCGGCGTTGCGTTCAAGTGCTGCGCATTTTAATGATTTTGGCAGGCATGTCAAACGTTTAAATGAAAAAAACCTGTTTTTTTTCAACTTTTTAGAAATTGGTTAAATAGCAATCAGTTTTTCTCTCCAGCATGGGTTTAGGAGGAAAAAACAGCCACTTGCGGAACCTTTATCTTTTGTTAAACTCCTAACAAACAGTAATAAATATTACTTTTCATAGGAGTTACCATGTCACGATTACTATTTGCCATAATACTTAGTGTTGGTTTGCTAAGCGGCTGTGCCTTAAGCCCTCAAACTATACATATAAATCCGCAAGCCCAAGCCACCGGCCCAGCCTATGGTCAAGGTAGACAAATCAGCGTACAAGTCGAAGATAAGCGTGCTAGCCAAATTTTAGGAACCCGCGGTGGCGTCTATGATGACACTAGCACTATTTCTATCAATAATGATCTAGCTGCTGCCGTTCAAAGCACAGCCCTTGATGCCCTTCAACAACTTGGATTTAATGGTAAAAGTTCAGCTCAACCAGCACAAATGCTAATTTCCATTGAAACGTTAACTTATACAACACGACAAAAAAGCCTCATGCACATTGTCGACCTAGAGACAGTATTGAAGGTTACGACAATAATCGCCGGCAGCGTGCACGAAGGTAGTTATCAAACACAAGGTCAGCAGGAATTTAGCCATCCCCCTGAGGCCAGCAAAAACGCAAGCATGATCAACAAACTACTCAGCGATACTATTGATCGTGCATTTTCTGACCCTAATTTAGCGCGTTTTATGCTTAAGCATTAAACCTTCTAATGCTCTTGCCGGCCTACATTCGCATCACTTACTGGTCAAGTAGGTCGGTATCTATTTCTTTGACTTAGCAAAGTCCAAAGCCACAGAGTTAATACAGTACCTCAATCCTGTGCTAGTTGGCCCATCATCAAAAACATGCCCTAAATGAGCATCGCAGTGCTGACAAGTGACTTCAGTACGAATCATACCGTGACTCACATCTTTAGTTTCAGTAATTCGTCCCGCTGTTATTTCGGCATCAAAGCTAGGCCAACCACAACCGGCATTAAACTTACTGTCACTTACAAACAATTCCGTCCCACAGCAAAGACAGGTATAAACCCCTGGTTCAAAGTGCTGATCAAACTGACCACTATAAGGTCGCTCGGTGCCCTTTTGTCTACATACTTGGTATGCCTCTGGACTAAGTTTCTGCTGCCACTCTAAATCGCTCAATGTTCTATATTCCCGGTTATCGTTTTCGTCATTCATAATATCGTCCTATTGCGCCCCTAATGGCAGCACCAAAGCCTCTGTACACTACACTTATGACAAGACTAACAAATTATTAGGCAAGTGGACGAAAAAAACTAAAACATGTCTCATTTTGGAATTGATTAATATTTTTTACCACGTATGATTAGTTTTTATTATCACACTACAAAAATATCACCATGTCTCAGATTAAAAAATCTCAAAAGCTCAACAACGTGTGCTACGACATTCGTGGCCCAGTGATGGAAGAAGCCAAACGCCTAGAAGACGAAGGTAGTCGCATCATCAAGTTAAATATCGGCAACCCTGCTCCGTTTGGCTTTGATGCACCTGAAGAAATTATGCAAGATGTTGTGCACAACCTGCCTAACGCGCAAGGCTACTGCGATTCAAAGGGTTTATTTTCAGCGCGCAAAGCCGTCATGCATGAGTGTCAACGCAAGCGTATTGCCAATGTCACTATCGAAGACATTTATATCGGCAATGGTGTTAGTGAGTTGATCGTCATGGCCATGCAAGCCCTACTTAATGAAGGTGACGAGGTCCTAATACCTTCGCCAGACTATCCCCTATGGACTGCAGCTGTAGCTTTATCAGGTGGCAGCCCAGTGCATTATCGTTGTGATGAAGGAAATGGCTGGCAGCCGGATCTAGATGACATCAAGAGCAAAATCAGCCCACGCACTAAAGGCATCGTGGTTATTAACCCTAATAACCCTACAGGTGCGGTATACAGTGATGAAACCCTAGAAGCCATCATCGAATTAGCGCGTCAAAACAATCTGACTATCTACGCTGATGAAATCTATGACAAGATCGTTTATGACGGTGTGGTAGCGACACCTATGGCTAGCTTAGCCGACGATGTTTTCTTTGTTAGCTTTAATGGCTTATCCAAAACCTACCGCGCCGCAGGTTTCCGATCGGGCTGGATGGTGCTTTCTGGGGCCAAACATCGAGCCAAGGACTATATCCAAGGTTTAGATATGCTGGCCAGCATGCGCTTATGCGCCAACGTCCCCTCCATGCACGCCATTCAGACAGCCTTAGGCGGCTACCAGAGCATTAATGAGTTAATCGAAGGGGATGGCCGCCTAATTCGTCAAAGGGACCTTGCGTGGCAAATGCTAACGGCTCTGCCCGGGGTTACCTGCCACAAGCCCAAAGGCGCCTTGTACTTATTCCCGCGTTTAGATCCAGAAGTGTACTCAATCGATAACGACGAAAAGTTTGCCTTTGGCCTACTGTCCCAACAAAAGGTACTGGTCGTGCAAGGTAGTGGCTTTAACCTCAACGACCATAATCACTTCCGCGTAGTGTTCCTACCTCACGAAGAACAATTGATTGAGGCCGTTGGGCGTATAGCCACTTATCTAGCTACCCTGCGTAACGACCCTTCGGCAATTAATCTGCGCTAGCTGTATATTGATACCTCAAGACTTTGAGCGGGGCTTGGCCCTGCTCTACAAAGTCTTCATTGCTGGGCAACCGTTCCACAAACTCCGCTTCAGGCAAGTTATCCGCCACCAGCTGACGAAACTCAACCTCCGTTACCCGCGGACTGTTACAACACAGCAGCAAAGTCGCTTCTGAGGCTAACAGTCTTGGTAGACGACGCAACAAACGAGCATAATCTTTATCAAACTCAAAACTGCCGCGCTGAAAGGTCGGTGGATCAGAAATTAATAGATCAAAGGGCCCTTTACGCTCTAACTTGCCAATGCTGTTAAGTACCTTGTAAGGCAAATATTCAACATCCGCACTTTGCTGACCGTTAAGCGTTTGGTTTTCACGACCACGGTTTAATACACCGCCGTTCATATCAATATTCACCACTCGCTGGGCACCACCAGCAATAGCTGCCACAGACAAGCTACAGGTGAAAGCGAAGGTATTCAGCAATTGCTTACCTGAAGCATTGTCTAGCAACCACTGCCGGCCCGGAGCCATATCCATAAACAAACCGCTATTTTGGCGTTTCATATCAACCCAAAATTGCATTTCACCTTCTGTCGCTATTAGCTTATCAGGCACCTCACCCCACAAAACATGGGTAGTAGCAGGCCTGATATGTCGATACTGGCTCGCTATACCGGTTAACAAAGTCTCATCTTGTTCGGCAAAGGCGGCCAACAAAGCTTCTTGCAACGCTTGCTCCGAACTAGGTTCAGCAAACCAAGTCAGCAACACGACACCCGCATAATAATCAATATTCAGATGCTGCCAACCAGCAAAGCAAGCACCACGACCATGCAGCAGACGCCGCGCCTGGTTGTTACGCAAAGTAGTCAGCTTAGGTTGAATATGAGCAACTAGCTCGGAAACACTTAAAACATCAGACATGAGGGTTGCCTATAGGGTATAAAACATGATCATTAAAGCCACAAATAACGGGCACTACGCCTTGCAGTTCCTCATCTAAATCTGGATCACCTGTATCCACCAGTAAGGGCTGATTATTAAGTGCTTTGAGCTTAGTTTTGGTAGCTAAAATGTGTACTTTATCTAGGCCGATAGAGCGAATTAACTGCGGACTTAATTGCTGATTGCCACGACCAAAGACATGGCCTTGCCCACCAATCAAGGTCAACACCATTTCACATTTTTTGCCGTCTTCAGGGTCACCGCACAGTTCAAGTAACTGTTGCGCGGTAACATCCGCGGCCAACAGTTCACCATTTTCTACGACATCGACACCTAGCAAGGTGTTTTCTAGCCCGAGCACAGACATTACCGCAGCCACCGTAGAGCCAGAGCCCATGATATAGCGCACATCATCATGCATATTCTCAAGCATAAATTCTGCTATATCATGTAGCACCAACTCTTCTACTTCAACACCACTGGACTTGGTCGCTTGCATATACTGGTGTGCTTCTGGGACCAGTAGTTCACCGTAATAGCGTGATCTTACCTTACCCTCACGAAAAGCCACTTCATCTATGTCGCGCACCTCGTGGCTACGTAAACTCACCAAGTCTCCTTGCATTAACTGAGCCACTACCTGTCCAGCGGCCTTAGGAGTAATACCGTAAACTCCCGAATGAATCTTCACGCCGGCAGGTACACCAACCACAGGAACTTGGTCACCAATAGCTTCCAGCATATCCCTAGCCGTACCATCACCACCAACAAACATAATCACCGATACACCGGCAGCTACTAAGCCTTGAGCAGCATCTAAAGTGTCCTGTGCGGTGGACGGCTGATTGACAGCCTTACCCAAGACTTTTACTTTAAAGCCAGCATTACGGGCACAATCTTCACCCATATCTTTGGCCCAGCAAAAAACCTCTACGTCCATACCTTGCAAGGCCTGCAGTGCAATTTGGCAACGTTCATTGGCACGCGGAACAGCTCCCCTGACTAAGGCTTCCTTAGCGACATTATCACTACCTTTAAGAGCCACACTACCACCAAGACCCGCCAGCGGATTAACAATAAGACCTAACTTAAAACCCATATTAAGACACCTTAAAGCCTAGACCTGATAGCAACTTACGGTCTTCTAACTTCTGTATGCCTAACAGGTTAAGAGTGCTAAATTCGCGGCGTATTGGGTACTGCTTACGCAGATTATCAAACTCGCTAGCGACCTGTTTACCCGCTTGTTTAGGCAATACCTGCAGCGTTCGATCGCTATCTTGGGAGATATTATAAACACTGTTAACGGCGGCATTTAATACCATCTTGACATCACTTGAGGCACCAACAGCTAGCTGCTGCGCCGCAGCCTCTGGCAACAAAGGCGCCAAGGTTTGGGTAATAGGCAACGCAAAGTGTTTACATAAACTTTGGTAAATCATTTCTGTGCCACGCACCTTACCTTCTAACGAGTGCCCTGCTATATGCGGGGTAACAATTTGGCAATAAGGCGTAATGGCAGGATCCACATTTGGCTCTTGCTGCCACACATCCAAATATACAAACAAGTCATTCTGGCTTTGCATACGTTGCAACAATGCAGGCTGTTCTACCACTTCACCTCGACCTGCACTAATTAAAACACTATTTGGGCGTATACATTGAAGCAAATTAGCGTTTAATAAATTAAGAGTTGCGTCTTTCCCAGACCTGGTCAAAGGTGTGTGTAAACTAACAATATCTGCCGTTTCTAATAGCTCACTCAAACTTACATAAGGCAATTCAGGGAACTGCTGCGAAGCTTGCTTAGGAGGGTCACTACAGATCACTTTAAGACCTGCCGCTTGCAGGCGCTTGATCAAGCGACCACCTACGTTACCAGCACCTACCACGCCAATGATAGCCTCTCGAGGGTCTTTGCCATGTACTTGCCAAGCATGGTTGATAGCGCTAATGGCATAGTCAACGACACCTTCAGCATTACAACCTGGTGCGTTGTGCCACGCTATGCCATTGGCATCCATGTACTGTGTGTCTAAGTGATCAATGCCGATGGTACAAGTACCGACGAACTGAACCTTACTACCAGCCAACAATTCAGATGTCACCTGTGCCGTAGAGCGCAGCACCAAGGCATCCGCTTGCGCTACCTGTTGTGACCGAATAGCACGCCCGTCAAGCTTAGTTATATTAGCAATCGGAGCAAAAAACTCTTCCAATAGTAAGATATTTTCGTCAGCAACAATATTCAATTTGGTCATATAAGACCTTCCTTAATGATGATTAAGAGCCACCAGACTTATGTCAGTCAAATGTACGTAACTTAGCGGTTCCAGCACGAGCCAGGGCATACCATTGGCTTAAATTTGGCACTTCAGCATTTTCATCCATAGGCGGATATTGCAAACCGTAGCGATGACAATAATCAGCAATAGCCGGATGACACCATCGAAACAAGGTATCAGCATAATCACGCCCTTCCAACTGGGGTTTTGCATACATACCTGCCAGTTCGCGCTGGCGCTGGGCTTCCAACAATATCACTGCTGCCGCAACGGATACATTGAAAGAATGCACCATACCTAACATGGGAATTACCACATGATGATCTGCAGCTGCCACAGCGTCAGGACTGACACCTTCCATTTCTGCACCTAAAATCAACGCCGTCGGTTGCGTATAATCCAGCTCCCTAAAATCCACCGCTGCATCACTAAAATGTGCGGCGACCAACTGCATACCCTGTTGCTTTGCTGCAACTAAAGCTGCGTCCACTTGAGCGTATTGCTCAACACTCACCCATTGGTGGCTACCACGGGCAGTACCACCATAATCACGATATCCTTCCGTTGGCGTGACTGCATGTGCACGATGAATACCAACGGCATCGCAGGTGCGCAGTAAAGCCGCAATATTCTGGCCCTTGTTCACTTGGTCAGTGATGATAGTAAGGTCGAGTTGACGTCGTGCCAAGGTGTCTTGAAACTTGGCCAAGCGTGATGGAGTCATAGAAAAATTTTTGTTGTCATATAAAACGCCAATGATACCAACTTAGGGCCAGTTTTTGGTACACTAAGGCTTGAATTGACTTGATTATTTCACGACATGAACGACACCCACCCAAAAGTCCTAGCCTTTCAAGGCCATGAAGGCGCCTATTCCCACTTGTCATGTACAAAAGTGTTTCCTGGCATTCCTACCCTGGCCTGCCTTACTTTTGCCGATGCCATGCAAACCGTAGAGCGCGGAGAAGCCGATATCGCCATGATTCCTGTTGAAAATTCAACAGCCGGACGGGTGGAAGAAATATATCGACAACTACCCCAAACTTCTTTGTATATCATTGGTGAGCATTTTGAGCCGGTTAATCATTGCCTGATGGCCATTAAAGGTAGCAGCATTGATAACATCAAAACCGTTGCCTCTCACCCCCAAGCGCTTGCCCAGTGCTACAAACGTACCAACAGCTTGGGTATGCTCCCTCGAGCCACCTTAGATACTGCGGGAGCAGCGGTAGAAGTTAGCCAACGCCAAGACCCAAGCCACGCTGCAATTGCATCTAGCCTAGCTGCTGAGCTTTACGAGCTGGATATTTTACAAGATAACTTTCAAGACGTAGACGGTAACACCACCCGCTTTTTGATCTTATCCCGTGAACACAACATTCCGCAACGAGAAACTGACAAGAAGTACATAACTTCTTTCTTGTTTACCGTGCGTAACATTCCTTCGGCTTTGTATAAAGCTATGGGTGGCTTCGCCACCAATGGTGTGAACATGGTCAAGCTAGAAAGCTACACGCCAGGTGGCCGCATGATCGCCACTCAATTCCATGTAGATTGTGAAGCCCATCCCGATGATCCAAATATGATATTGGCAATGGATGAGCTAGCTTACTTCGCGAAAAACATCCGTATGCTTGGCACTTATACTGCCAACCCCTATCGCGACGCCGAGTAAACAACCAAACATGAACAAAATTACCCAACTACGCCTCGCCCTCATTGCCATTATGGCTGCCTTTATTGGTTTGATGGTGGGCCTAGAATGGGAAAAACGTCAGCGCGGTGACGTTTGTGATGCTAGTCATCAATGGTGCAGTAGTGAGATCTCTGGCACCACCACGACCATGCAAGTAACTAGCCCTCAAGAGGGCCAGGTTATCACACCAACCCCTATACAAATCAACTTCTCTGGTTTGCCTAATGCAGACACGCTCACTGTCCGTTTGAGTGGCCATAATATGTACATGGGTCAGTTCGATATAAATCTGAACAAGCTAACGGATAACGAAGATAGCAACTGGCGGGCCAGCACACCTCTACCCAACTGCATTCCAGACCACGACATGATTTGGCGAATAGATTTTCTACCACCATACGAGGGTTCTTTCTATTTTACTTCTACAGAAGATGGCCAAGCAGATGCAGATGTACAACCCGGAATATTGGGCGAACCCAAGCAATAGGTCATAATGCAACGAACCATTGCCAGCTGCGCCATCAACATCAAAACAACAACCAAGGATCAGAACACATGAGCACCAAATCCAAGCTAGCTTATCTATTAAGTCTTATTCTGTTATTTGGTGCCGGCATTTGGGCTGCCAGCCAGGATTTCTGGCAAGCTAAAGGCCCAAATCCTTATGCTGCTTTGGGCGGTGAATTCACTCTCAACAGCAATACTGGCGAAGTAAGCCTAAGTGATTATCAAGGCAAGCTCGTAGCTGTTTATTTTGGTTTTATGTCTTGCCCAGATGTTTGCCCTACTGCTTTATCATCCCTATCGGCAGCCATGCGTAGCTTGGATGAAGGCCAACAAGCTCAGATTCAACCATTATTTATTAGTGTCGACCCAGATCGCGACACACTCGAAAACATGGCGGCCTTTACGGAATACTTCTATCCTACCATGAAGGGATTGTCTGGCGATCTTCCTTATCTGGAAAAACTAACCCGTCAGTATGGTGCCTATTTCCGCCATGTGCCACTGCAAGATTCAGCCATGGGCTACACAGTGGACCATACTTCACGCATCTATTTGATAGACCGTGAAGGCAAGCTGTTTACCACCATTCCTCACGCCACCCCCGTGACAGAAATCATTAGTTTGCTTGAGCAAAGTTTATAGCTAAGCAACCCAGCTAAATTAGTTTTTAGGCTCATCTAGCCAGCGGAAACAATCAGTCTCCAGCTCACCACCAAACTCATCATGCAAGACTTTGGACCAAGCTGCTGCACGCTCTGGTAGACCGTCTTGAATATAATGTCTGGCTTGTTTTGCTACAGCAAAGCGAAAGCGACTATCATCATGCTCATCTCCGCTAAGGTTATCAGCACTGGCATGAAACTTTCGCTTACTCGCTTGGGTAAATATCCACTCCATGGCTTGCGGCTTCACTTCCACTAGCTCGAATTCCGCTTGTTGCTCAGATGTACGCCCATCGGGACGATACCAATAACCGAAGTCTTCCAGCAAACGACGCTCCTTACCTGCCACACACCAGTGGGCCACCTCGTGCATAACACTGGCAAAGTAACCGTGAGCAAACACGACTTGGTTGTAAGGTGTCTGATTATCAGCAGGTAAGTAAATTGGTTCGCCACAACCAGCTACCAAGCGGGTATTGTAAGATTCCGCAAAAAGCCCATTGAAAAGTTCAATAAGTCGCGTAACACCGTGTTCCATATCGCAATTTCTAATGCATAAATTGAAGTGAACGGCTATTATAGCGCACCTTAGTTTTTCACACCTTTATTCATGTCAATTGTCTCGCAAACATTTCATGCTGGGGATCAGTGGCGCAAGTTCATCAAACTTGCAACACCAATCCTTATTGCCGAACTACTACACCTAAGCTCAACGGTGGTGGATACCATTATGGCTGGTCAGTATTCCGCCGTAGACTTAGCTGGCGTATCTATAGGCGGCAGTTCATTATTCCCGGTGATGATCCTTGTAGTTGGTATCATCATGGCAACTACACCTAATGTGGCACAGGCATTTGGCGCAGACAAACTGCATAGAATAGGCCCTCTAGTTCAGCAATCGCTATGGCTAGCGGTCATATGCGGCATCGCTGGCATACTTCTTCTGACCCAAATCATCTATGTCTATGACGCGGTTGGCGTGGAGGGTGATATTCGACACATTGCCCAAGAATACCTCATCATTGCCTCATTTATATTACCCGCTACGGCCGTCATTCAGTCCTTACGCAGCTTTAGTGAAGGCCTAGGCCTTGCTAAACCCATGGTTTACTTTGGCTTACTTGGCGCCCTAGTGAACATCCCTCTTAACTACATATTTATTTATGGCAAGTTAGGCTTACCTGCCATGGGTGGTGTTGGCTGCGCCTGGGCAACCTTAATAAGTGCCTGGGTAACTGTAATAGGTATGGCTGTTTATGTTTACCTACGCCCTATTTACCATCAGTGTAATTTCTTCGAAAAGGTACACAAACCTAGCTGGACGGTGTTAAAGCAACTACTTAAAGTAGGTGTACCCATTGGCATTTCGATATTTATCGAGTCCACTATGTTTGCCATCATCGCCCTATTTTTAGCACCTTTGGGTGCCACAGTAGTAGCGAGTCACCAATTGGTGCTAAATTTCACTTCTTTAAGCTTTATGATGCCCTTAAGCATCGGTATCGCCCTGACTATTCGGATTGGCCAGGCGGTCGGCTCGAAACAAGCATTAGAGACTAAACAAACGGCAATCATTGGTTTTTCTTTAGCCTTACTCACAGCCATGTTTACTTGTAGTTTGATGCTATTATTGCCAGAGTATATTGCCCGCGTTTACACCAGTGACCAAACCGTTATTGATGTTGCTGTGAGTTTGTTCTTCTTAGCCGCTATGTTCCAGCTATCCGATGCCATCCAAGTCGCCGCAGCGGGCATACTACGAGGCTTCAAAGACACGCGCTGGCCTATGATTATGATTGTCTTATCTTATTGGGGCGTCGGCTTACCTTTAGGATATACCCTTGGTTTGACCGACTATTTTCTGCCTAGCATGGGCGCTTCGGGTTTCTGGATTGGCTTAATTGTTGGCTTAAGCTGTGCAGCCTTATTGTTATGTATTCGCGTATTACGAGTAATGAAAAAACCATTGCCAGAAGTTATTGTCGATTAAACACCATGTTTGATGTATTTGGTCTTGAAAAGTCAAACACAGACCTTATATAAGAAAAATCTGATACAAATAGCCTAACTCGACTAAATAAGGCTGAGTTTTTTTGTAAAACCAAGTATCATATGCCCCATTAATGACCTAGTGGCAAATAAGCCAGGAGAACTTACCATGAGCGAAAACACAGTAGCTGTTACCGACGCATCTTTTGACCTTGACGTTATCAACTCCGACGTCCCTGTATTGCTAGACTTCTGGGCACCTTGGTGTGGCCCTTGCAAGATGATTGCTCCTGTTTTGGAAGAGGTTGGTGCTGAGTTTGCTGGCAGTGTTAAGGTTTGCAAAATCAACGTTGATGACAACACCGAAGTCGCTGGTCGGTTTGGCGTTCGTGGCATCCCTACTTTGATGCTTTTCAAAGACGGCGAAGTAGCGGGCACTAAGGTTGGCGCTATGTCCAAGTCTGACCTTTTGGCCTTCATCTCTGACAACACCTAATTTGTCATAGATAAGCCTCACCAGGTTTCCGAAAGCCCGCTCCTAGTAGCGGGCTTTTTTATTCTCACCACTCCATGCCACAGACTCTAGTCCTAAAACCACCCAGACTTAGTGGCACCACTAGTCACCTCCGCACAGCCATCACGCCGTTGCCCTTGACCTAACTTGCTTGGCTGACTTCGCCAGCTTCCCTGCGCTGACGACTAACCCATGGGCGCTGCGGAACTCGGCAAAAAACGCCTCAGACAGTCCTCGCGCTATTTCCATGGTCTAGCCGTCATGCTCGGCTGCGTCATAATCGGTCAAGGGCAACGGCATAATGGCTTTAGCTAAGTGCGAGTGTTATCGATTGTTATGACCTAGTGCAGAGGCTGCTGGCAAGGTTTACTTATGGAACGATTATGACGCCGCTGAGCATGGTTACCTATTATGGATTAGCACAAGGTAGCTGGCGGAGCCAGCCAAGGACGTAAGTGAGATAAGTAAACCTTGCCTGTAGCCGGTATAGCTAGTGGCACCACTAAATTTGACGCACAAAAAAGCCCGATCAGTGTCGGGCTTCTTAGGTTGGTGTTCAGCTTACTTATGTTTGCTCAACAACAGATCTAACTTGCTTGCCATGCGCTGACCATCGTCTAAACCTTGGAAAGGATTATCTGCCTTTTCCACCTTAGGCTGACCTTGACGGGCTTGCTTAGCATGAGCTTGACGTTGCTGTGACTGCTTTGCTGTCTTGTTAGGACGACGTGCACCGCGCTTGTCACCAGACTTATCACCCGCGCGAGCATTCTTGTTACGCGGCTTAGGCTCACGCTGAGCTGGCAACTTGCTCACCGCATGTGCGGCCTCGTCTGCCGTTACCGCACCATCTGCTTCACCAGCAAGGTTAACACGTGCAGCACCATCAGTTTGTGAACGCAAATAAGCGTACGCACGCACATAACTAGCTAGACCACGCTTAATCTTATTTTGACTAAGCTTGCCATCAGCAACCAACTCTTCCTGAATACCAATTTTCAAAGGCTTAGGTTCAGAAATCGCAAAGGTTTGCGGATAGGTTTCGCAAAGCAACTGAACCGCAGCCCTGTTAGCAGCGCGACTTTTGGCTTTTTTGCGCTCAGCTGCGGCGGCTTCATTAGCTACCGGAGTCGCAGACTCAGCAGCGACTACTGCAGGTGCTTCTACTTCTGGCGTTACGGAATTATTTTCGGAGGTAGGTTCGTTCTGTTGATTCATGCTGTATTTCAGTTTCTGGTGACGGTTCCGAGTCGGGCTGGCTAGGGCTAGCTCGTAATACTCGCTTAGTGGGTGATTTTGGAGCTTCCGCCTTAAGGGCGGCAGGTTCTGCAGCAGGCTGCTGTATTTTATTAACTGGAGCCTTTAATTCAGGCTCTGAAGGTAATGTCTTTTCTTGCTGTTGCTTCAGCACAGTTTCACTTGCCTTTAGCGTTTGATATTGCGTGCGCAGCTTACCTACTCGCTCACGACCTTGTTTAAGGCCCTGTTCAGTTTTCTCCACAAACGCTTCCATCTGCTCAAGCATATGGGTTACGCCTTTAAAGTTTTCACCGCTCATCAACACGTCCATCAAAAAAACATTGCCTTCATTGGCAAACGAATTGTACCCATTAAACAACTGCCTAGCTACACTAGAAACGCCAAAACGCTAACAAATAGCCACTAATTAGGTATTATTTGACGATTTTGGGCGCTCTCTCCAGAACCAGAAACTTGTGTTTTTCTAATATCCCTGCCTATACTGTGGATACCCATTGTCAAATCAGCATTGAGTTTTTCCCTTTAGTTGACGACAGGAGTAGGTTATGAGTAATTCACGAAAACCTTCCACAGGGCCAACAAATGTCACCGAAAGTAAGGTTATTGACTTATTTAGTGGCCAACAATACACATCTGAGAAAACACCTCAGATAGTCCGCCTCGCGTCGGAGCTAGATGGTTTCGAGGCACTCTATGCCGACACTCATGGCACTCCACAACCAGGCCAACAAGTGCATAGCGTCAATATACTATTTTGGGCATTACTTGCCGATGGCTCTGTTGACGGTATGATTCCATGGTTTGATCAGTTAATTCGCTGCACAGAATTAAATCACCCTGACTCAGGTTTCTTTCTCGGTTATTTTGACCCAGGAGTAGATGAACTTGTAGTGGCAGCCCCAGAACACAAACGCCTAGAGTTGCAGTCAGCCGCAGATTATTTCCATTTTGAACCGAGTGCAGAAGAAGTAATTATTCAGGAACTGCCTGATACCTGTGGTACCCATGCGATTTTTTCAAATGATGATTTAAAAAGCTTTAGCATGAATGAAGTGTTTAGCTGGCGCTTGTTGAGTAATGGTAGCGTACAAGCTATGGTGATTAATCTGCACGAAGTTGAACGCTGGCCAGTTCTACTAGGGGACGCAGCCTTGATGCCTTGCGAAGACAGCGATGACTTTTGTTGTTTTTTTCAATACCGCATAGCAGTCAAGCTAAAAGAAAGCGATCAAGATCTACAAGAACTGTTGAATAGCTTCACATCCGAAGCTTAGCCTTTGCGAATTAAGTAATGGTACTGCTCGCCTTCTTCAACCTGGCTCAGCAACTCATGCCCCAAAAAAATACAGAATTTAGGAATATCTCTTTTGGTTGAGGGATCCGTTGCCAACACTTGCAAGATCTGGCCTGATTCTATATCACGAATTTTACTGTGCATCATCATCACAGGCTCTGGGCAAAAAAGCCCCACGGCATCTAGCACGAGATCTGGAGTCAAAGAAGAAGTCATGATGTCATATCTGTTGCGCTTTCGAAAAGTGACGGCAGTTTACCTCGAATCAATCAGGGTTTCGACCGTTATTCATCTTCAATTTGCTGCAACACCCATTCTTTAAACCAAACAGCGCTTTGTTGAATCGCTTGCTCTTGAGTTATAGGCGCTTGTTTATAGGCATTAAAACCATGATCCATATGTGCCAGCCAATGCACCTTAATAGATCTAGGAATTTGATATGTGACCACTTCTTCTTGATTACCCAAGGCATCCCTCGTGCCTTGTATAATCAAACCTGGACTAGCGTTAGTTAAGAGATGCTCAACCCGCAAGTTATCCGGTTTTTTTTGGGGGTGAAAGGGGTAACCAAGGGCACACCAACCTAAAACCAACTTTGATTCGCCGTCTTGGGCCAATAAACTAGATGAACGCCCCCCCATAGACTTGCCCATCAACCAAACTGACTTACCCTGCCCTAGCTCAGCCAACCAAGCACGATGCTCTTCCAGCAGCACAGGCATTCTTGCCGGGGGACGACGCTTACCGGTAGCAGTGATGGTTTGCATATATTGATATTCAAATAAACTCACCTTAAAGCCTTGATTAATAAGAGCATCAGCTTGACGCTGCATGAAATCGTGGCGCATGCCCACGCCTGAACCATGGGCGAGAATAACGTGTTGATCACCACTACCACCTTGTAGATAATCCCCTAGTGTAGATTGATGGCAATGCAAAAGACTAGAGAGGTACTGAATTGACATATGTCACTTCTTAGTTAATGAGCTCCTGATAAACTGACGAAGCTAGGCAAGATTTAGGATTTACCTAGCCTACCCCAATCCTAGGGTACGAATCAAAACCAAAAGCCATAAAATTGGCATAAGAAAATAACGATTCGATATATGTGAGCTATATTTTTGATTTATACCGGGAATTTAACCACCATTCAGATTGAATAGTGCGCCTTTTTAAAGGATAATTCTCCGCGTAAATTCGCCCACATAAAAGGGCAAGCTCTAACTTAAAAGCTAGAGCTACAATAACTAAAAGGTCCTTAGTGCCAGCTCAGTAAATTGGTACAAGGGACTTTTATTATTTTTTTAGCACTTGATGAGAAACTACTATGAGTGAAACTACTCCCGACACTTATAACTATAAGGTCGTGCGCCAGTTTGCAATTATGACAGTTATCTGGGGTATCGTCGGCATGACCGTCGGTGTCTGGATCGCTGCTGAATTGGTCTGGCCTGCCCTTAACTTCGATACCGCCTGGTTGAGCTTCGGTCGCTTGCGCCCACTGCACACCAACGCAGTAATCTTCGCTTTTGGCGGTAGCGCTTTGTTCGCCACCTCCTACTATATAGTACAGCGCACCTGTCAGGTGCGCCTGTTTGCAGAACCACTAGTGAAATTTACTTTCTGGGGCTGGCAACTGGTCATCGTATTGGCAGCCATCACCCTACCTATGGGTATCACGTCTTCCAAGGAATACGCTGAACTAGAATGGCCAATCGATATTTTGATCACCTTGGTATGGGTTTCCTACGCTATTGTCTTCCTTGGCACGGTAGCTAAGCGTAAGACTTCCCACATTTATGTGGGCAACTGGTTCTTCATGGCCTTCATCATCACCGTTGCCGTATTGCACCTTGTCAATAGTGCTGCCATTCCAGTAACCTTAACCAAGTCCTACTCTGCCTATGCTGGTACAGTGGATGCCATGGTGCAGTGGTGGTACGGTCACAATGCCGTAGGCTTCTTCCTAACTGCCGGTTTCTTGGGCATGATGTACTACTTCGTACCTAAACAAGCCGAACGCCCAATCTATTCCTACCGTTTATCGGTAGTACACTTCTGGGCTTTGATCGCTACCTACATGTGGGCTGGCGCCCACCACTTGCATTATTCAGCTCTACCTGACTGGACCCAATCTGTAGGTATGGTTATGTCCCTGATTCTACTAGCACCATCTTGGGGCGGCATGATCAACGGCATGATGACCTTGTCTGGCGCATGGCACAAACTACGCACCGACCCTGTATTACGCTTCTTGGTAGTATCTTTGTCATTCTACGGCATGGCCACCTTTGAAGGCCCAATGATGTCAATCAAGACAGTTAACGCGTTATCTCACAACACTGACTGGACCATAGGTCATGTACATGCCGGTGCTTTGGGCTGGGTTGCCATGATTTCAATTGGTGCCATTTATCACATGCTGCCCAAGCTATGGGGCAAAGCCTCTATGTATAGCGTGAAGCTGATCAACACGCACTTTTGGCTAGCCACTATTGGCGTTGTTTTATACATCGCTGCTATGTGGGTTAACGGTATTCTACAGGGCTTAATGTGGCGCGCAGTAAACCAAGACGGCACGCTGACTTATAGCTTCGTTGAAGCACTAGAAGCCAGTTACATGGGCTACCTGGTACGTGTTATCGGTGGTACTTTCTTCCTAACCGGCATGCTGGTTATGGCTTACAACACATGGCAGACCGTACGTAGTAATTCTACTGCTCCGGCCGCTGCTTCATCTGCTGCATAAGGAATCGCCATCATGATCAAACACGAAACCATTGAAAAGAACATCAGTCTGATGATTCTATTGATCGTCATCGTCATTAGCGGTGGTGGTCTAGCAGAAATCGTTCCCTTATTTTTCCAAAAGGAAACTACCGTACCTGTTGAAGGCCTACGAGTACTAACCCCTCTGGAACTTGAAGGTCGCGATATTTATATTCGAGAAGGCTGTAACGTCTGTCACACTCAGCAGATTCGTCCGTTCCGTGCCGAAACTGAGCGCTACGGTCATTACTCTGTTGCCGGAGAATTCGTTTACGACCACCCATTCCTTTGGGGCTCCAAGCGTACTGGTCCAGATTTGGCTCGCGTAGGCGGCCGTTATTCTGACGACTGGCACCGGGCCCACTTGTATAACCCTCGTGACGTTGTACCAGAGTCCATCATGCCTTCTTATCCTTGGTTGTTTAGCGATAAGCTAGATGGCGAAGTCACTCCGAAGAAGATGGAAGCCCTGCGTATGGTAGGTGTTCCATTTACCGACGAAGCCATTGCTAATGCTGAAGCTGAAGTGCAAGGTAAGACCGAGATTACTGCTCTGGTTGCCTACCTTCAACAGCTAGGCACTGTGATGTCTAACAGGCGTTAATTATGTCCTACGATAGCTACGGCCCATACATAGTAGTCATCATGCTGATAACCTTTATCGGGCTCTATGCATGGGTTCTCAGTCCACGACGTACAAAAGGCTTCGATGAAGCCGCAAACCTGCCTTTCGCTGACGAAGAGCAGGCCAAGGAAAAAAACGGAGACATCAAACATGACTAGTTTTTGGAGCTTCTGGATCTCAGCTATTACCATTGCGGTAATCCTAGGCTGTTTGATCTTAGTATTGCGCACTCGCAAAAGCGAAGTGTTTAAAGAAACCACCACTGAAACCATGGACCATGCCTTTGACGGCATTGAAGAACTGGATAACCCACTACCGCGCTGGTGGTTCAACATGTTCATGATCACCATTGTTTTCGGTGTCGTTTATCTGTTCCTCTATCCAGGTCTTGGCACCTATAAGGGCTACCTGAACTGGACCAGCTACAACCAGTGGGAAGAAGAAATGGCCCATGCTGACGAACACTACAAGCCAGTGTTTGCTCAGTTCACCAATTTAGGTGTTGAGGAAATTGCCGGTAATGACGATGCCCGTCTAATGGGTCAGCGTATGTTCAACAACAACTGTGCTGTATGTCACGGTCAAGGTGGCGCCGGTGCTTATGGTTTCCCTAACCTTTCTGACAGTGATTGGTTGTACGGTGGTGCGGGTGAAACTATCAAGGCTTCTATCACCAATGGTCGTACCGGTGCCATGCCACCTTGGGGCCCCATCATTGGTGAAGACGGCGTTCGTAACGTGACATCTTATGTCTTGAGTTTGAGTGGCCAAGAAGTTGATGCCAAGGCAACAGCCCAAGGCAAGACGACTTATCAGGCCATGTGTGTTGCCTGCCACGGGGTTGATGGTAAAGGTAACCAAATGCTTGGTGCACCTAATCTAACAGACAACACTTGGTTGTACGGCAGCAGTTTTGAAAAGGTAGCTCACTCCATTCGCCAGGGTCGTAACGGTGTCATGCCTGCACACGGTGCCTTGTTGAGTGAAGACAAGATCCACCTGATCTCTGGCTACGTTTACAGTCTGTCTAACTAATGACAATAGGGGCCTTGCTTAGCAAAGCCCCTACTCTACCGCGTCATAACAATTAAAAAAGCGGATTCAGTACTCTCTGAGTCCGCTTTTTTAATTGTTAGATTTATAAATTGATACTGTTTTGCAGGATGAACATGGACAAGATTCCCACTAAGCAAGTCGACAGCCCACCAAAAAAACAGGTCGTAGAGCTGTACGAAAAGAGTGAACGCATCTACGTTAGGGCCTACAAAGGCATTTATCGTAACGTACGCAACATCAGCGCTTGGGGACTGCTGTTGATGTATTACCTCACACCTTGGTTAAGCTGGGATGATCGTCAGGCGGTACTATTTGATTTACCTGCGCGACAATTCCACGTTTTCTTTCTGACCTTTTGGCCACAAGACTTTGCCCTTTTGAGCGGCTTGTTGATTTTGTTTGCCTTTGTGCTTTTCTTTGTCACCGTCTTTGCGGGTCGCGCTTGGTGTGGCTATGCCTGCTTCCAAACTGTATGGACCTACTTCTTTATGTGGGCCGAAGAGTTTGCCGAGGGTAGCCGTAATGAGCGCAAGAAGCTAGACAGCAAGCCCATGAGCCTTACCAAGTTTCGCAAAAAATTTGTAAAACACAGCCTTTGGGGGACGATATCAATTGCCACGGCTATCACTTTTGTCGGCTACTTTACACCGATCCAAGAGCTACTTGGCAAGTTCTCCACCATGGAATTTGGCCCTTGGGAATCCTGGTGGTTACTGTTCTTCACCGTGGCCACTTACCTAAACTCCGGCTATATGCGCGAGCAAGTGTGTAAACACATGTGTCCTTATGCGCGCTTCCAAAGTGTTATGTTTGACCCAGACACCTTAATCGTCACCTATGATGAAGCCCGTGGCGAACCTCGTGGAAAAGGCTCCCGCAAGCAGGCTATCGAGGACGACCTAGGCGATTGTGTCGATTGTGGCGTGTGTGTGGCCGTATGCCCTGTCGGCATAGATATCCGTGATGGTCTGCAATATGAATGCATCTCTTGTGCTGCCTGTATTGATGGTTGTAACGAAGTAATGGAACGTTTAGGTAAACCAAAAGGGTTGGTGCGCTACGCTACGGAAAATGTACTCGAAGGCCAAACCTATCATCTACTACGCCCACGCTTTATCGGTTATGGCGTGGCAGTACTGGCTATCACCACCTATATAGGCATGCAGTTATTCGCCCGTGTACCTATCGAAGTTGACCTTATTCGCGATCGACAGACTTTATTCCGGGATTTAGGTGAGGGCATTATTGAAAACACCTACCACCTTAAGGTCTCTAACAAGAGTCAAGCAGGCATTACCATAAGTGTTGATCTTAACGACGTAGAAAACTACGAATACCTTGGTAAACAACGACTGCAAATTGCACCAAACGCTACCATCGAAGAGATGTTACGTATCCGTATTCACACGGATGATCTCGAGAGCCCTAAAACTGACATCACATTTGATGTAAAATCAGTTGATGACAAATCCATTCAAATGGAACAGGAATCTCGTTTCCTAGCTCCTGCCGATCAAGTTTTATAATTGGAGTAACCATGCCCAGCACCGCCAATGCTAACACCGAAGCCAACCGTCCTTGGTACCGTCAACCTTGGTTATGGTTTCTGTTAACGCCCCTAATCGCCGTATTCATCTTTGGTACTAGCTACGCTTATCTGTCTGTAGTGACGTTTGATGGCATGGTCAAAGGCGACTACGCCAAATCAGCCAAGAGCTTCAATATCGACAATAGCCGTCTGCGCCAAGCTGCCATTTTAGGCTTACAAGGTGGGCTAGTTATTGACCCTGTAACAGGCGACCTTAGGTTAACCCTAAACGCCACTAACGAGTTCCTTGATCCACAATTGATGCTACAGGTTATTCACCCCACAATGGAAAATTGGGACCAAGATTTGATCCTAGCTAAACGTCCAGATGGCAACTACTACGGCACCCTAAGCAAAGGAATTGAAGGCCGTCGTTACCTTCATCTGATGGATCAGGCCAATAGCTGGCGTATGATGACAGAAGTCAGCACGCCCTGGCCTGCTAACATCGTCTTCGCTCCTAACCAGTAAATCTATGTCCATAGATTGTTTTCATTGCAATGACTCTGTGTCACCTGACGCTAGTTATCAGGTGACCTTGGACGGCATTGAGCATGCTGTGTGCTGCATTGGCTGCCAAACCGTTGCCAACACCATTATTGACCAAGGTTTGGCCGATTATTATCGTCACCGCGAGGTGAGCCGCGGTGCCGGCCCTAGTCTACCCGCCAATATTAATATCGAAGTCAACGATGCGAGCCACTGGCAAGCCTATGACGATGGCGACGTGCAGAGCGCCTTTGTACGCACCAAACAAGGCCCTGAACGAGAAACAGAGCTGGTCATCGATGGCCTAACCTGCGCTGCCTGTGTATGGCTGCTTAATCAACACGTGAGCAAACAAACTGGCGTATTGCACTTTAACGTCAACCTTACCACCCAGCGAGCTTATGTGCACTGGGACAATGAGCAAATACAGCTTAGCCAAATCATGGCGGCTATTGACGCCATTGGCTATCAACCTGGGCCTTACCAAGCCAGCGTAGCCGCACAGCGTAAAGCCAAAGACAAACTCCAGATGATTTTCCGTCTCGGCGTCGCCGGCCTCGGCGCTATGCAGGTAATGATGCTGTCTTTTGGCATGTATGCTGGTATGGCACAAGGTATGGAAGTGAACTACATGTACTTCATGCGCTGGGCCGCCTTAGTACTCACCACCCCCGTTGTACTTTATTCTGCTGTGCCTTTTTTCAAGGCTGCCTATCGAGCCCTAAAAAATCGCCACCTAGTTATGGATGTTCCAGTTTCCTTAGCTATTGGCGCTGCTTATATTGCCAGTATCTGGGCAACAGTGATGCAAACTGGTGAAGTCTATTACGACTCAGTCACCATGTTTACTTTTTTGCTGCTATTAGGACGCTTTGTTGAATCTACTGCGCGCTATCATGCTGGCCATGCCGGTAATGAACTACATCAGCTACTACCCCCCGTCTGTGATCGCCTCACTGATGACAATGGAATCCAACAAATTGCTGTCACCAAGCTAGAAGCTGGCGACCTGATTCGTGTTTTGCCAGGGGCCACCATTCCTGCCGATGGCATCCTGCAGCAAGGTTCTAGTAGCATCAACGAAGCCGCTCTTACGGGCGAATTTATGCCCGTTGAAAAGCATCAAGGCGACCCACTCACGGCTGGTACCGTCAACGTCTCTAGCAGTTTAACTATGCAGGTCACCAAAACTCAAGACGATAGCCGCCTGCAACAAATACTAAGCATGGTGCAGCAAGCCCACAGTTTTAGACCCAAGCTGTCTAAAAGCGCTGATCAGGTTGCCCATTATTTCGTACTCGCGGTACTGGTTATTTCCGCCAGTGTTTATACGAGCTGGTACTTTATCGACCCTGACAAGGCCTTTTGGATAACCCTGTCGGTATTGGTCATCACCTGCCCTTGTGCCTTATCCCTAGCCGCACCAACAGCCACAGCCGTAGCTACTGCTAGTTTACGCCGCCAAGGCATACTCATGACTCGTGAGGATTCCCTCGAAGAGATTGCCAAGGTAGACACTGTTGTATTTGATAAGACCGGCACGCTGACAACCGGCGCTATGGCCTTGCATAACACTGTGGCTATCGGGGATGTTGCAGAACAACAGTGCAAACTTATCGGCGCCTGCTTAGAACAGCAATCAGAACACCCAATTAGCCGTGCCTTTCGCCACCTAGACGCTAGTGACCTACAGCTTGACGAGATCACTAACCACCCCTCACAGGGCTTAAGCGCCTATTGGCCAGAACAACAAACCCAAGTACGCATTGGCAAACCCGAATTTGTCCAGCAACTTGGTGACTGGTCAAAACCCGAACGCCCAGCTGGTGAAGGTGTATGGTTGTTACTCGGCAGCGAACAGCAAGCCTTGGCCTGGTTCCATATCAGCGACGCCAAACGCCCGGAATTACACAAGGTCATGCCACAGTTAAAACAACTAGGTATGCATTTATCTATCCTCTCAGGTGATCATCAAGACAATGTTGCGGAACTCGCTCAAGCTCTAGGCATGGATGACTGGCGTGCTGCCCAAACACCTGCGCAAAAACTAGCTTATATTCAAGACCTACAAAAACAAGGTAAAACTGTACTGATGATTGGCGATGGCATCAACGATGCTCCCGTTATGGCGGCAGCAAACGCCTCTTTAGCCATGGCTTCGGGCACAGATTTAAGCAAAGCTAGTGCGCCTGCCCTATTGTTACGCGACCATCTTGGCTTGATATCGGTATTAATTAAAAAAGCCCGCCACACACGCCGTATTATGATACAGAACCTGGCCTGGGCTTTGTTGTACAACCTAGTGGCACTTCCCTTAGCTGCCATGGGCCTTGTACCACCTTGGGGTGCAGCTACAGGCATGTCCTTTAGCTCACTATTTGTGGTGCTTAATGCCACCCGTTTGCGTCGCATCAAGCATGACGTACAATAGACTCTCAATAGATTTGTAAGGCCTATCATGGATATCATATTTCTACTTATTCCCGTTGCCATTATTCTGGTTGCTGTTGCTACCTACGGCCTACATTGGTCCTTAAAAAGCGGTCAATTTGATGATATGGACTCACCAGCAAGCAAGATCCTGTTTGATGACGATTATGACCTAATCCCTGATGAAGCCAAAGGACTAAAATCGAGTACAAAAAAGACTACCGATAACAAGCAAGAAAAGAGCGACGACTAAGTTATGAGCCCAGAAGTACTGGCAGCAGTTGCCATTGGCTTTGCCGGGGCTGGCCATTGTATCGGCATGTGCGGTGGCATCAGTGCCGCCCTCACTCTTGGCGTCAAACACGACGGAAGTAAGGCCCTAGCCTATAGCTTAGTATTTAATCTTGGTCGTATTCTTAGCTACGCCTTAATAGGTGCCCTAGTGGGCGGCTTGATTGGTAGCTTGACCAATGGCCTGCAACTCAATCAGTATTTAGAATTCAGTCTGTACTTTGCCGGCGGCATGCTCATGCTAATGGGCTTAGCGATAGCACAGATATGGCAAGGCGTAAGACGCATAGAAGTTATTGGTAAAGGTATATGGACATTACTACAACCCCTTACCAAAGGTTTAATGCCCATCCAAAGCCTCCCCCAAGCTTTAGCGCTTGGTTTACTCTGGGGCTGGTTACCTTGCGGCTTAATTTATTCAAGTTTAATTTGGGCAGCTAGCTCCGCTGATTGGCAGCAAAGCGCCCTCTTGATGCTGGCATTTGGTGTTGGCACCCTGCCTGCAAACTTAGCTAGTGGCATACTCGCGCAACAAATGAAAGATTTGTTGCGCCACAAACTAAGCCAACGCCTGTTGGGCTTATCTATGATGATTTTAGGGTTATACACCCTACCTATATGGTCGTAACTGACTGGAGTAACCTATGACCCAAGATATCGATTTACGCAACGTCATTCGCGCTGTTCAAGACTGGCCTGAAGCCGGTGTAACCTTTCGCGACATCACGCCTTTATTCAAGGACCCAAAGGTTTTACACCACCTGGTCAATGAACTTTGCTCTCGCTTTATGAATACAGAAGTCACCCATATTGCTTGTATTGACGCACGTGGCTTTTTAGCTGCCTCCATTATGGCTTACAAACTCAACCTACCTTTGATCCTAGTACGTAAAAAAGGCAAGTTGCCAGGCGAATGTGTAAGCGAAGATTACACCTTAGAATACGGTACTACCACCGTAGAAATGCAGGTTGATGCCTGTGGCGATGGTGATAAGGTATTGTTGTTTGATGATTTGATTGCTACAGGTGGCACTTTGATGGCGGCCATTAGCCTGATAAAGCGCTTGGGTGCTGAAGTAACAGAAGTAGCTGCCATTGTAGACCTGCCTGACTTAGGCGGCAGTGCCCGTGTGGCTAGTGTTGGCATCCCTTGCTTCAGCTTGTGCGCTTATTAGTTGAAATTTTGATATTTGGGGTCAGACCTGAGGTCTGACCCCGTCTATAGTTTAAAGTGAAAGAAGTTCTAAACTCGCATCTTCTTGGCTTTCTTCCCCACGTACTTGCTGGCTACTCTTGCCAGTAAAATCATGCAATTCACGATCCATCAAATGTGATGGCACAGCATGCTGTAGCGCTCTCGCCATATTTTCGATGCGTCCTGGATACTGCTCCTGCCAATCGTTTAGCATACCTTTAATATGCTGACGTTGTAGATTTTCTTGAGAACCACACAGATTACAAGGAATAATAGGAAATTGCTTAAGATCTGAATAAGCAATGATGTCGTCTTCACGGGCATAAGCCAATGGGCGAATCACCGTGTGCTTACCATCATCGCTTAACAAACGCGCTGGCATAGCTTTGAGCTTGCCACCATGGAACATGTTCAAGAATAAGGTTTGTAGTATGTCATCACGATGATGGCCGAGGGCAATCTTGGTAATCCCATTTTCTTCAGCCCAGCGGTACAAGGTACCACGGCGCATGCGTGAGCAAAGACCACAGGTGGTCTTGCCCTCTGGCACGACGGCTTTCACCACGCTATAGGTATCACGTTCGATAACATGATAATCGACACCGATGCTTGCTAGATAAGCAGGCAAAATATGCTCAGGAAAACCTGGTTGTTTCTGATCAAGGTTAACCGCCACTATGCCAAAATCAACGGGAGCGCTCTTTTGCAGATTGAGCAAGATATCCAACATAGTGTAGGAATCTTTACCGCCAGACAAGCACACCATAACCTTATCGCCAGCTTCAATCATGGTGTAATCTTCAATTGCCCTACCTACATCACGACGCAGGCGCTTCTGAAGCTTGTTTAAGCGTGTTTTGATCTCTTTGGCAGCATCTGCATCATCGATATTGTTTGCCGCTACAACAGCTGCTGCAGGCGCTAGTTCAGCAGTTTGGTCTGGAGTGTATACATCAACCATTATTCAGTATTACCACATCAAGTCATCAGGAATAACATAGTCCGCATAAGGGTCGTCTTCTTCTGCCACATCTTCTTTCACGTCGGCTTTAACAACCAATACCTTGTCGGTACGTTCTAGGGCACGTTCACCAACGCTAGCTGGCACCACGCTGTATTCACCCTCAAGACCCACGATAACCAAGTGACCGCGACTTAGGGAACCTTGTTGTTCCGCAGTCACGTAGAGTTTTTTGATAGCCTTACCGTCAACGAAGTTGTAAGCCTGTTCACCACCACTAATGTCCAAGCGGCAGCCTTCTACCATTTGCTTAACCTGAGCCACGAATGCTTTGGCTTGCTGCTGCGCATCACGCTGGGCATTAAGCTGCTTGGAGCGCTCTGCCTGCTGCTGTTTTTCACGTGCAGCACGGTCTGCTGCAGATTCACCTGTGTCCACGCCTTTACGCTGGTCACGGGCTTTCTTTTTGCTAGCTTTGGAAGCTTGCTTGGCTTGTTTTTCGTTAGCCAAACCGGCTTTCATTAACTGTTCTTGTAGGCTTGCCATGGGGATTGCTTTGGTTACTTAATTTGGCGGCGATTTTACCATATAAATATAGCTCAGTGGCAGCTTCGAAGTACTTCCCCCACCTACTCAGCTCAATTTAAGTCTTGTGGTTCCCTATCTGACCTCTGAGAATTTTTATCTGGGTGCAATTCTTTTGTTGGCCCAAAATACGGGCACAAAAGAATTGCACCCAGATCATTTATTCATCAAGTGCCGCCGATAGATCCCCAAGACTCGATGACGAGCTACGTAGCCCTTTAGCTCGCACATACCTGCAGCCGCGAATGGCACATTAGTACTACAGCGCTCGTCTAGGAATCTTGGGCCCCCTAGAGACTAGCACGGTGAGATGGAGGACAGGGTGAAATTCTTTTTCTGCCTGCTTTTTAGGACAGAAAAAGATTTATCACCCGGGCCTGTACTCACAAGCCAGGCCTAGGGACCACAGATTAAACTACAGCGTAAATAGGATCAGGCGTGTTCGGCGATGACGGCAAGGAAGGTTTCGCCGTAACGGTCAAGTTTCTTCTCACCGACACCAGGCACATCATTCATTTGCAGAAGAGTCTGAGGCTTGGTTTCGATCATGGCCAGCAAAGTGGCATCGCTGAAGATGACATAAGGAGGTACGGATTGTTCTTGGGCTAAGGCCATACGCTGCTCGCGTAGAGCTTGCCATAAGCCTAAATCTGCCACGGCTACTGGCGTGCGTTGCTTCTTGCCAGCTTTGCTAGAAACCTTACGATCTAGACGTAACTGAATAGAGGTTTCGCCTTTAAGCAATGGTCGGCAATCGGGCATAAGCTTTATACCACCGTAAACGGTGGGATCACTGGCAATAAAGCCTTGAGCGAGAAGCTGTCGGAATACGGAACGCCACTGCTTTTGGTCTAACTCTTGGCCAATAGCAAAAGTGGTGATTTGATCATGACCAGCTTGTTTTATCTTATCTGTAGGCTTGCCTAACAAGATATCCACTAGGTGGCTAACACCGTAACGCTGACCGCTACGGTATACACAAGACAAAGCCTTACGGGCAACTTCCGTGCCGTCGAAAGTCGCCACAGGCTCTAAACAGTTATCACAGTTGCCACAGACTTGTTCAAGTTTTTCACCAAAATAACCCAATAACACCTGACGACGACAGGAAGTAACTTCACATAAACCTAGCATAGAATCTAGCTTGGCTTGCTCTGAACGCTTAATCGCCTCGTCCATTTCCGATTCCATCAAACGCTGACGCAACCAGACGACATCTTGCAATCCATAAATCATCCATGCATCGGCAGGCAAACCGTCACGGCCAGCACGGCCTGTTTCTTGGTAGTAAGACTCAATGCTCTTGGGTAGGTCTATATGCGCTACAAAGCGCACGTTAGGCTTGTCGATACCCATACCAAAGGCAATAGTCGCCACCATGACTAAGCCTTCTTCTTGCAGGAACCTAGCTTGATTTTGACTACGCTGATCAGCACTCATACCCGCATGGTAAGGCAAGGCTGGCACACCAGATTGACTTAACCATTGGGCTAGTTCATCCACCTTCTTACGTGAACCGCAGTAAACGATACCAGCACTGTCTTGATGTTGGGTTTGAATAAAGCGTAGTAACTGCTGCTTACCCTGCTGCTTCTGCAAGATACGATAGCGAATATTGGGACGATCAAAGCTACTAATGAATTGCTCAGCTTGCTGCAAGTGCAAGCGTTTCACCATTTCTGCCTGAGTAGGACCATCAGCCGTCGCCGTTAAGGCAACTCTTGGCACCCGTGGAAATAGCTGCTGCAAGCAATCTAATTGCAGATATTCGGGTCTAAAGTCGTGCCCCCATTGAGACACACAGTGAGCCTCATCAATAGAAAATAGGCTGATTTCAACGGCTTTTAGCATATCTAGGCAACGCTGGGTCAAAAGCCGCTCTGGAGAGACATATAACAACTCCAGTTCGCCATTGAGAACTTGTTGCTCAATATGTTGTTGCGTCTGCCAGTCCATTGCTGAGTGCAAAGCTTGTGCCTTGACCCCCAATTGCTGTAACGCCATGACCTGATCTTGCATCAAGGCGATCAATGGCGAAACCACCACACCAAGGCCTGGACGCATTAAAGCAGGTATTTGAAAACACAGAGATTTACCGCCCCCAGTAGGCATCAATACTAAAGCATCACCACCATTAATGAGGTGGTCGATAATTTGTCCTTGCTGGCCACGAAATTCTTCGTAGCCAAATAGGCTGTGCAATAGGGATTGGGGACTGTCGTACATGGCGCGCTATTATCCTTGAGCGCTTTGCATATGTCATTAGACAATGCCCAAATAAAACAAATTGGGTTACAATAAGCCGTATTCCTACCAGCATTGAGAGCAGCGACCATGTCCAATTCATGCGAACCGTTAACTGACGAACAATTAGAACAACTAGATGACTACTTGTTGTCTGACAACCTGAAAGAAGAAGCCCTTGATTATATCGCTCTACACGGTTACTTGTGTGCCCTAAACGTCAGCCCTTCACCCATGACTGAATCCGCATGGCTTACCAACGTACTAGCAGAAAATCCACAATCTGATGCCTGCAACATCGATGCTGCTATGGTAGATCTAATACTTCAGGAAAATAACTATATCCGTACTTGCTTAGAATCAGATATTGTTATCGACCCACCATGTGACCTAACTTTAGAAATCGATGAAGAAGGTGATTGCCTACTGGAATACTGGGCTCAAGGCTTTATGGAAGTGGTATTCAGTCAAGAAGATGCGTGGTTTGGCGAACATGAAGATGCGGTAGCAGAATGCTTGTTGCCGTTTATGCTTGCGGCCAACCTAGACGAAGACCAAGAACTAGCCGAGTTACGCAAAGATCCTAAGTTCTGCCAACAGTTATGCGATCAAATTCCAGAACTGGTACAAGATCTATTCTTGTTGTTCCGTGTGCCTGCTGACAAGCCTAAAGGCAAACCGCCTTATGGTAAAAAGAAAGCACGTCGCCATTAATTTGGCGACAATCAAGGATCTAATCTGCGATCACTAACTGGCCATTTTGCAAATACCAGTTTTGGTCGCAACACTGACTCACCAAGTTCTTCTGATGACAAGCTAACAAATAGCCAGTGCCCTTACCTTTCAGCTCAGCCAACATGTGCTGGATACGCTCCATTGACTCGACGTCTAAGTTACTACTGGGTTCGTCTAACAGAATGACCTGTGGATCCAAGACCAAAGCTCTAGCCAAAGCTAAGCGCTGACGTTCGCCACCCGACAAATGATGTGCGGCACGATTTTGAATATGATCAAGGCGCGCCCACTCCAAAGCTTCATCAACCTTCGATGTGTTTTTTTCACCCCGCAGTTTGAGGCCGTATTCCACATTAGCGCGCACATTGGTATCGAACAGGTAGGTTTGCTGATGCAAGTAAATCACCGCTTGGCGGTTATTCTTCTCAGCTTTATCAAACACCCTTTCGACCCTGCCTGTAAGAGGTGTTTGTAGGCCAGCCATAATTTTCATCAAGGTAGACTTGCCAGCGCCATTGGCCCCATGCAGATGCACCGCCTGACCACTATGTAGGGTGGCACTAGCATTACTAAACAAAGGTTGCGCAGCAAAGCCCTGGCTAACGTTGGTAAGAACTAGGCGCATTATGAAGCCTGCCTTAAGACACGACTGTTACTTTGCATCCAACCTAAGCTCACATTAAGCACTAAGGATAAGCTCAACAATACCAAACCCAAGGCCACACCTTGGACAAACTCACCCTTGCCCGTTTCCAAGGCAATAGCTGTAGTGATATTTCGCGTATGATGAAGAATGTTACCACCCACCATCATGGCGCAACCTACTTCGGCTATGATACGTCCAAAAGCGGTTACCACGGCCGCCATCAAGGCAAAACGCACTTCAAACAATAAGGTAGTAAAGGCCTGCCAACGATTGGCACCCAAGGTTCTGGCCGTTTCCAAGACTCGCTGATCCGCAGCTTGAAAGGCACTCAAACTCATAGAAACTAACAACGGGAAACAAAGCAAAATTTGACCGATTACCATGGCCGGCTGAGTAAACAAAAGATGATAATCACCCAAGGGGCCAGCTCTTGATAACAACATATACAAGACTAAACCAACCACTACCGTGGGTACCGCCAACAAGCTATTTAGAATGCTTATGGCAATCCAACGCCCAGGGAACTGGTAATAGGCCAGCACGAAACCAAGCGTCAACGCAGGCAACAATGCAATCAGCAATGCTGAAAGAGAAACACTAAAAGAAACACCCACAATACCCCATAGCTGATCATCACCACTAGCGAGCTGCGCTAATGCTTGTAACAGGGTTTGCCATAGTTCCGTCATAAGTCTCTCACTTTATCCGTTTAATCGGCAGATGGCACAAAAAGAATTTCATTATTAATTCTAAAACTGCCAATGGCAGCCTGGCCTGACTTCCCTACCAGCCATTGCTGGAAGTGTCGTGCCAAATCAACTTTCACATGAGCATGACGCTGAGGATTAATCAAAATAACTTGGTAGGGGTTCAGTAAGCGTGGATCAGATTGCAGTACGACACTGAGGTCTAGCTTATCTTTCATGGACAACCAGGTGCCGCGATCAGTTAAGGTATAACCCTGCAATTCAGATGCCATTTGCAGAGTATGCCCCATACCACGCCCAGCTTCCAGGTAGCCGGAAAAACCAGGATTGGCTGCAATACTTTGCCACAATTGTAGTTCTTTCTTATGGGTACCCGAATCATCGCCACGAGACAAGAAACGCTGCTTAGCATTGGCAATAGTTTGTAAACCCTCGCTAACCTTGTGCAAGTCTCTCAAGCGTGCTGGGTCGCTAGGAGGCCCTACCATAATGAAGTCGTTGTACATCACGCTCAAGGGCTCTACACCATAGCCTGCAGCCACAAACTCAGCCTCGGCACCCGGTGCATGAGTCATAACCAGATCCACATCGCCATTTTGACCCATGCGCAAGGCCTTTCCGGTACCGACAGCAATGACCTGTACCTCAATGTCAGCAACAGGTTGGTACTTAGCTAGCAAATAATCCAGGAGGCCAGAATTATATGTGCTGGTAGTGGTCGCTAGACGAATACTTTCCGTGTTCGCACCAGCCGAGCCAACGCTAAAGCTCCCCACGACAAGGCTTGCCAGCCATAACCATTTTTTCATAGGACTTCAATTCTCTTAACTATATAGTTGGAACATCATGGGCCTGGCAACCATGTTGGCCGCGCTGACGCAAAAAGTGGTCCATTATAGTTAAAGCGACCATCGCCTCTGCAATAGGCGTGGCGCGAATACCTACGCAAGGGTCGTGACGGCCCTTGGTCACCACCTCCACTGGGTTGCCATGAATATCTATTGACTTGCCTGGCAGGTGCAAACTCGAGGTCGGCTTGAGGGCAATACGAGTAACGATGTCTTGTCCACTGCTAATACCGCCCAAAATGCCGCCGGCATGGTTAGACAAGAAGCCTTCTGGGGTCATCTCATCGCGGTGTTCGGTACCGCGTTGCTCAACAGAATCAAAACCGTCACCCACTTCAACACCCTTCACCGCGTTAATGCTCATTAGGCCGTGAGCCAACTCGGCGTCCAGTCTATCAAAAATAGGTTCACCAAGGCCTGGTGCTACGCCCTTAGCAACAACGGTGACAGCAGCACCAATGGAATCACCCGACTTACGCAAGGCATCCATAAAGTTTTCTAGCTCCGTAACCTTACTTGGTTCACCACAAAAGAAAGCATTGTCGTTAATAGTGCTAGGTTCTGGGCAGGCAAGCTTAATCGGGCCTAGCTGAGACAAGTAACCAAAGATCTGTATACCTTGAGTGGCCAAAAACTTCTTTGCCACAGCACCGGCAGCGACACGCATGGCCGTTTCACGAGCCGAGGAACGACCACCACCGCGATAATCACGAATGCCATACTTATGCATATAAGTGTAATCAGCATGGGCTGGCCGGAACTGGTCTTTGATATTACCGTAGTCTTTGGAGCGCTGGTCGGTATTTTCGATCAACAAACCAATTGGTGTGCCGGTAGTTACACCTTCAAACACACCAGACATGATCTTTACTTCATCCGCTTCACGGCGCTGCGTGGTGTGGCGAGACGTACCTGGCTTGCGACGATCCAAATCAACCTGCAAGTCTTCCTCAGTCAAAGGGATACCTGCGGGACAACCATCAACGATAGCGCCAAGAGCTGGGCCGTGACTTTCACCAAAGGTGGTAACTGTAAACAATTTGCCGAAGGTATTACCGGCCATAGTAGTTCCTAAAATTACATGCTAAAAGATTAACTGAATTATAACGTAACCTAGCGTAGTGAACTAGCGTAAAACTAGCGTTGACTACGCCATTCAATAAAGGTTTGTTGCCATTGTTGACACTCGACGGCGGTTAAGCAAAAAACACCATTGCCACCGTTAGCCAATTCAAGCCACATAAAAGGTACATTGGGCAGCTGCTCTTGCAGGGCCACCTCACTGTTACCGACTTCAACTACCAGCAAACCATCGTCAGTCAGCCAGTCGGCGGCTTCCGCCAAAATAGTCGCCGTTAAATCCAAACCATCGGCGCCAGACACCAATGCCATTTCTGGCTCGTGCTCAAATTCCTTAGGCATGCTGGCAAAGTCTTCGGCATTCACATAGGGAGGATTACTTACGATCAATTCATAACGCTGCCCGGCGGGCAGGCCTGCATACAAGCTAGAGTCGTAAACCCGCACCTTGTCATGCAACTCATAAGCAGCAATATTCTGCTCTGCCAAAGCAATAGCTGCAGGCGAAATATCCACCATATCCACTTGTGGAATATCCATTTGTAAGGCCATAGCAATACCAATACAGCCACTACCACAACACAGATCTAGAGCGCGTTTAGGTTGCGTCTGCAAAAATGGTGAAAAGCCACCAACAATAAACTCAGCGATAGGTGAACGCGGAATAATCACATCTTCAGCCACCCCAATTTGCACGCCAGCAAACCAGGTGTAACCCAACAAATAGGCTAATGGTAAGCGTTTATCTACGCGCTGGATTATCCATTGCAACAATTGCTGATTTTGTTCTTCTGTGAGCACTTGGCCAAGCACATCCGTACTACTATCCAACGATAAACCGCAGGCGCCGAGAGTCAAAAACACGGCTTCATCCCACGCATTATCGGTACCGTGGCCAAAATATACTTCGGACTCTAGCAATGCTTGTTCCGTGGTTTTAATCGCTTGTTCTATGGTTAGTGCCATATTTAATATCACCTTCTTTCAGAGGCGGCTATTGTAAGCTATGCGATGTCTGGATACCATTAGCCCATGACCTATTACACTTAATAGTTAGACCTTTCAAACATGTCTACCAATGATGATTTCAGTGCCCTTGTTGGCGCGGAAGTTAAACCCTTAAAACAGACTGGGCGCAAGCATAGCAACGCCAAAAGCTCTGTTGACGCCGATAGCTTGGCGTCACGTCGCGAAGCAGCTATTGCCAAACCCCAATCTCTTGCTGCATTGGGCGACGAGGGCTTTGACCTGTTAGGTTCCGAACAGAACCTCACCTATTCCCGCCCCGGCTTGGATAAAGCCAGTCTCAGGCGTCTCAACCATGGCCACCTACGCCCTAGCATCACCATTGATCTACATGGGTACGACATAGACCGTGCTCGTGATTTAGTATGGCGGGCCCTACGTGAAGCTCAAAAACATAACGATCGTTGTGTATTGATCGTGCACGGCAAAGCAGGTACCGGTTACCGTGATGATAAGGGCGATTTACAGGACACAGGCACAGCTTTAATCAAGTCTCATGTTAATCACTGGTTGCAACAAGTCGATGAAGTTCTAGCATTTTGTTCTGCTCAGCCTCGTGATGGAGGTACCGGTGCAGTGTATGTATTACTAAAGAAGCAAAAAAGCAGCACCTAAATCCGACATCTGATTGTGTATAATGGTCAAATACAAGCTGCTGACCTTTACCTTTGACGCCAGTTACAGTAAGGTGCGGGCCTGTTTTTGAGGAAACCATTTTCAGGAAATATCATGGAACAAGCATTTGCAAAAATCATCGAAGCTATCGGTGAAGATCTAGACCGCCCAGGCCTAAAAGACACCCCTAAGCGTGCCGCTAAAGCCTTTCAATTCCTCAACAATGGTTATGAAAAAGACCTTGATACGGTAATTAACGGCGCCCTATTCCCTTCTGATAACGAAGAAATGGTCATTGTTAAAGACATCGAACTTTATTCTCTATGTGAACATCACTTGTTACCATTTATCGGTAAGTGTCACGTGGCTTACTTGCCGTCTGGCAAGGTATTGGGTTTGTCTAAGGTGGCGCGCATCGTTGATATGTTTGCTCGTCGTCTACAAATTCAAGAAAACATGACCAAGCAGATTGCTGACACTATTATGGAAGTGACCGATGCCAAGGGTGTTGGTGTGGTCATTGAAGCACAACACATGTGCATGATGATGCGTGGCGTACAGAAGCAAAACGCCAATATGAAAACTTCCGTATTGCTAGGTAAGATGCGTGAAGACGCCCGTACTCGTTCTGAGTTTTTGACCCTAATTACTTCTTAATTGGTGATTTTTTGGGGTCAGAACTAAGGTCTGCCCCCGTGCCCTGACCCCAACCATTGTTAAACTAAATGCTCAAACTGCAAAGCTTGTAAGGTTGCGGCTCTGCCCAATTCAATCATTTCTTTGGCTCTAAAGAATTCTTGCGACCCACAAGAGCGGCTGTCTATCTTAATTTCCACATCCGGCTCGTAACCCGCACTCTTATATTTAGCCAAGGTTGCCTGCATGGTTTCAAAGCAGCGATCCAGCATATCCACCTTGTTCCATTTCATATGGTTACTAACCAAGCCTGAACCGGCCATAGCATCTGGCATAAGCCATTCATCATTGGTGCCATCCCTATTTAAATCAGGACGTTGTACACTACGCCGATGCTGTAACTGGGCATTGAGATTGACAGCAATGATCAAGTCAGCCTGATCGGCCACCGTTGGGCTAATAGGCACAGGATTAAGCAAACCGCCATCTACTAAAAAACGATGTTCTTCACGCACTGGCATAATCAAGCCAGGGACAGCGACACTTGCACGTATAGCCTCCATTAAAGGACCACTTTGAAACCATACCTCTTGTTGTTTCACTAGATCCGTCGCCACCGCGGTAAAACGCACTGGTAGTTTTTCTATACAAGCTTCCCCAACAATTTCTTGTAGCTTAGTAAATACTTTTTCGCCACGAATAATGCCCATGGACAACAGGGACATATCTACCAAACGCAGTACATCTAAGCGCGATAAGCTGCTCACCCATGCCGTGAACTCATCTAATTTACCAGCCGCATACATACCTCCGACTGCTGCTCCCATTGAGCAGCCAGAAATACTAACTATGTCAAAACCTTGCTCTTTTAGTACCTGAATAACACCAATATGGGCATTACCCCGAGCGCCACCACTTCCTAATACGAGTGCAACCGTGGGCATACTAAGCTTCCTTGTTGATACATTTAGCACTCAGTTCCACAAGGGCTTGAGCACAAACTGATACTTGATTTTCCATATGTAGATGGTGATCACCATCGAGACGCAGCCACTGTAACTGACTTACCAGAGCTGCCCGCTTGGCTAGCTTGGCACTAGTTTGTAGGTCATTACCCACTACCAGCACTACTGGCATTTGTAGATTAGCCAGCACAGCACCGACTTGATCTTCACTAAAGCGCATAGGTGACGGCAAGGTGACCCGACGATCTGAGCGCCAAGCATAGCCATCATCTACAGGGGCAAGATTACGCTCCACTAGCAACCTTGCGGCGTGTTCTTGCAAGCTCATTTTGGACCCTAAGCGCGCCGCTAATGCAGCCTTAGGTGAGGTAAATATCTTGCTAGATCGCTGCTGTTGCTGAGTTTGCCGTACAATGGCTTTTTGTAACTGACGCGGTGTTTCTTGGATATCTGTTGTTACTGGCCCCAAGGCTTCAATAGCACAGATTCCTTGCACCTCATTAGGCAACATGCTTGCCACCAAAGGTGCTACACAAGCACCCATGGAATGCCCCAGCAATACCACCTTAGTTAAGCCTTTGGCTTTAATGAACTGTACCACATCAATAGCATAGTCCCAGATAGTGTAGAACACACCCTGTGGACGATGAAAGCTGTGCCCGTGCCCGGCAAAGTCCAAAGCATAGACCTGCATACTCGGTGTCGATGACTGTTGCATGAGGTGCTCTAGCATGGGCGTGAAGCTAGCGCTATTGTCTAACCAACCATGCATCGCAATAACGGTAATTGGCTGCCCATCCGTAGCGTGTTTGGATTGTTCACCAAACTCACAGTATTGATAACTCAGTTGCCCTTGAACAATCTCTTGCCAGCACTGGGTTTGCCATACCGGCTTATTGGGCATGAAGCAGGGTCTCCAATTGCATACACCCCTGAGCAAATACATCGCCAGAAAGCACCGCCACAGAAGCCGGCATCATGGGTTCGCCAGCGTAGATATCACCGTAACAGAAATAGCCAACCAAACAGCTAACCAATGGTTGATGAGTAACTACCACCGTATCGACTTGAGCTTGGTTAAGTAGAAACTCTTGTACAGCACCAGGGTCACCGCCGGGCGTTACTAGGTGAGTACTGACTTGGGGCCAAGTGGTGTGTAGGGTTTGTTGTAATATCTGTGAAGTCTGCTGAGTACGTAAATAAGGACTTGCAAACAACTGCTCATAGCCATGCCAATCAATAGTGGCGGCCTGGGCTTGTTGCTGTACTTGTAATTGTCCTAAATCAGACAAGGGCCTTTGACTGTCACTCGGTGCTTGCCAACTGGCATCACCGTGACGCATTAGCAGTAAGCGCATATCTGGTTCCTAGTATTCTTCGTCAGGCACGCTCTTAGCGGTTGGCCAATCATTAAACGGAAATGGCTTATCTTCGGTTTCATAGATAAGAAACTGATAGGTTTGATAAATAAATTGAGCCAAGCTACTGCTAAAACGATACATATCAGCTTGTAACTTACCAGTAAATAAGCGGTAAACAAACTGCACCACAACTAACAACATCATAATTGGGACAGCAATTTCAGCCACAATCACGAACAGCAGCATAAACGCCAAACGCAACCAAAAAGCTTCGGAGGTAAGGTTATTAATCAAAGCTTGCATAAGGAAACTTCCAGTCAATTAATATACTTTAAGCATAGGCCTTAACTAGTATGCAGGCAAGCTTAAGTAGATAGATTTAGATTGAGACCTTTGCACGAGTCAGCGGCAAAGGTCTCAGTTTAGCTACGCTGCAGAATAAACTCTACATCAGAGTTTTGATCCCGCCCCATTAAGGAAGCGGCCATACCAGAAGCATCGGCACCTTCAAATACTAAGGCATAAAGCGCATCCACCAAGGGCATACTGACTTCTAGCTTGTCAGACTGCTGCTTGACCAACGCTAAAGTATTTACACCTTCTGCTACTTCACCAAGCTCTGCTACGGCCTCGTCCAGAGATTTACCCTGTCCCAAGGCAAAGCCCACACGGAAGTTACGGCTCAAAGGCGAATTACAGGTTACTATCAAGTCACCAACACCCGATAAGCCTAGGAAGGTTAACGGGTTAGCGCCCATCTGCACAGCTAAGCGGCTCATTTCTGCCAAACTACGAGTCATTAGCATACTGCGCGTATTCTCACCCATGTCCATGGCCGCGCTAAGACCGGCTGCGATGGCATAAATATTTTTCAAGGCGCCACCTAGCTCAACACCATAGCGGTCATTGCTAGCGTATACGCGGAAAAAAGAACACTGTAGTAACTCTTGCGTATGCTCACGCAAGTCTTCGTCATCACTGGCTATGACGGTGCCAGCTAAGTGACGTGCGGCAATTTCTTTAGCCAAGTTTGGCCCAGAAATAACACCGATACGATTGACCGGAAAATAAACTTCCAAGACTTGGCTCATGAGCAAGAAATGCTCCGGCTCTATGCCCTTGGTAGTAGTAATCAAATACTGCTCAGGACGTACATAATCACGCATCTGATCCAATACATCACGAAACACCTTACTAGGCACAGAGAAAAAAATCGTATCAGCAGCGGCGATAGCAGCCTTTAAATCGGTACTGATCTGCAAGTTCTCATGCAGTTCATAACCAGGCAGATAACGCTCATTAATACGGGTTTCTCGAATCTTATTGGCTTGCTCATCATCGCGTAGCCATAGGCAACTAGAGTGACCATTGGTTGCAACGATATCAGCCAAAACGGTACCAAAGCTACCACCACCAATCACCAGTACATTATGTTGCATAGTCATACTACCCTTCCAACAATTCCTGAGGTACAGGATCGCAGGTAATCGGCTTACCCAGCAAAGCTTCAAGATCAGGTAACAAGAAAGCATCATCTTCCGAAGCAAAGCTAATAGCCAAACCTGAGGCACCGGCACGACCTGTACGACCAATACGGTGTACATAGTCTTCTAATTCTTCGGGTAGATCATAGTTAAACACATGACTGACGCCATCAACGTGAATACCACGCCCAGCAACGTCTGTCGCAACCATGACAGGGGTTTCACCAGAACGGAAGCGTTCAAGCGTTTTTACACGTTTAGCCTGGGCCACTTCACCAGACAACAAAGCGCTGGCAATACCATCACGTTGCAGGCGTTCTGCCAACTCACGTGTCACGTGACGACGGTTGGCAAACACAATGGCGCGTTCAATATCGCCATTTTTCAAGCTGTTGAGCAAGACACGGTATTTATCATAGCTAGATACAGACAAGAATCGTTGCTCGACCGTTTCTGCCGCTAAGTTTTCTGACTCAATTTCAATGTGTACTGGCTCAAAGGTCCACTGCTCAGCCAGACGCAAAATCTGATCAGAGAAAGTAGCACTAAATAGCAAGGTCTGGCGATCTTGTTTCTTAGGTGTTTGACGGATAATAGCTCGCACGTCAGGGATAAAGCCCATGCTTAGCATGCGATCAGCTTCGTCCAATACCAATACTTCCACTTCGCGTAAATTCACATGTCCACGGCGACAGAAATCCAACAGACGGCCAGGTGTAGCAACCATGATATCAACATGGCTCTTTTGCAGCTGCTTTTGCTGAGCTTCAAAATCCATACCGCCAACAAGTTGGCGCACTTGAAGGTCAGAGAAACGAGTTAAACCATCGGCATCGCTAGCAATTTGCATGACCAATTCACGCGTAGGTGCGACGATCAGGGCACGAGGGGTACCCAAACGACGTGGGCCTTCGATAGGAAAGTCCAACAAGTCCGTAATAATAGAAATCAAAAATGCGGCGGTTTTACCAGAACCCGTTTGGGCCTTGCCGGTAATATCCATACCTTGCAAAGACTCAGGTAAGGTCAGTGCCTGTATAGGACTACAATATTGGTAGCCTAGAGCTTGAACACCCTGCAACACCTCATCTGGCAAATCCAAATCATGGAAGCGTAACTTGCCTTCTTCTGCTGGAACTTGAAAGTTTTCTAGATTCCAATTTTCTTGCTTACTCTTGGCTTGTCGGTTGGAGCTCTTGGCCTGTTTAGGGCTACTGTCATTATTGTCTTGTGATTGCAAAGTCGATATCCGAATTGATGGCTTTTAGCAGTTATAGGCACGGGAGTATAGAGCCTTTAGGGCCTAGGTACAAATATCAACCATGGGGCCAAATCAATTGTGAGACCATACGCTGCTAATTGTTTGGCAATAGGTAAATCAAGACCCCGTCAGCTGTTGCTGATATGGTGGCAATGCCTGTAGTAATTGCTTGCCATAACGCTTACTAACCAAACGTTTATCCAACACAGTAATACGCCCTACATCAGCTTCTTTACGCAGTAAACGCCCCGTAGACTGTATCAAGCGAACACTAGCCTCTGGCACAGAAATCTCCATAAAGGCATTGCCACCACAGCTCTCCACCCATTCAGCCAAGGCCGCAGGCACTGGTCTATCAGGCACAGTAAATGGCAAACGGGTAATAATCACGTGAGTAAGATACGTACCAGGTAAATCGATACCTTCGGCAAAACTGGCCAAACCAAACAGAATGCTACCTTCGCCGGCGTCTACGCGTTGCTTATGCTGCTCTAGCAAACGCTGTTTGGACGAGTCCCCTTGCTGCAAAATCAAGTCTTGCCAGCTGGTAGGCAAACCCTCAAACACCTGCTGCATAACGCGCTTGGAAGTAAACAACACCAAACTCGCTTCTTGCTTATCAAGATTCTTAGGCAAGGCATCCACCAAGGCTGGCACAAAGCGCTCTTCTGGACCCGGCTCAACCGCCTCTTTGGGCACAATTAAAGACGAAGCACTGTAATCAAAAGGACTAGCCAGAGCCAACATACTACTCTTATCGGTGAGCCCTGTATGCATCAACAACTGATCGAAACGCCCTACGGCCAACAAGGTGGCGGAAGTGATTACCGCCGCAAAACAGCGTTGCCACAAATTTTGTTGCAATAGTTTGTTCGCTAAAATAGGACTCGAAGCCAGTTCAACATCAACACGCTCTGGTGTTTGCCAATGCTGGATCCAGCGCGCCATAGGCGCATCACCAGGCTCGTCCACATGAGCATAGGACTGCCAAAGCATACCTTGCGACATGGCCCCTTGGGCCCAACCACCTGTCACCGCCAAGTAGGTTTCGGCGAGCTCCCGATCCAAACCCTGTTGTTCACCTTTAACCACATCGTCGACCAAATTAAACAAACCGTCTAGATCTCTAGAAAGACGTGTCGTCAGCAAGGACAACTGGGTAGCCTGCGCGCGCAAAGCATCAGGTACCACGCCATTGGGAAATCGAAAACTAGATACTTGTTGATAATCATCTTGGGGCTGAAAGGCCGACTGGTCAAGCAATTGCTCAAGATTAGACATTTCAGTTTCTAAACCTTGTAGGTGCTCTAACACCTGAGTACTTAGCTGCGCGCCATGACCACCGCCCTGCCAATCTTTGGTAAAACGTTTAACCCCAGTACGCACCTGACCATACCAGCGATGCAACTGCCGCACACCTTGTTGATGGGTAAACTGGCGCAACGTCTTGTCAGCCAGGTGATGACCCTCGTCAAATACATAGATAGCGTCTTCCGGCTTAGGTAATATAGCGCCACCACCAAGCTGTAAATCAGCCAACACCAAGTCATGGTTAGTAACAATACAGTCGGCTTGTTCAAGACCTGCACGGGCCTTAAAAAACGGACATTCATTAAAGTGAGTACAGCGGCGGTTGGTACAACCACGATGATCCGTCGTTACCGGCCGCCAATGATCTTCGGCTACGGGCTCTTGCCAAGCATCTCGGTCACCATCCCAGCGCCCTGCGCCCAGCTCAGCAAGCATATGCTGATACAATTTTTGTTGATCACCATCCAGTTGCATCGCCAGCTCATCTTCAAACAACGCTTGTGTCGGATCAACCGAACCATGACTGGACAACGCAGAATCTAAGCGGGATACACATAGATAACGTCGGCGGCCTTTGGCCAGCTGAAAGTCAAAATCGACCTTAGCATTGTTCTTAATGGCCGGCAGATCCTTTTCCATAATCTGTTCTTGTAAGGCAATAGTCGCTGTACTAATAATCAGTTTCTTATCCAGTGCTTTAGCAACAGGTAGACAGGACACCATATAAGCAAGGGTTTTACCGGTACCCGTGCCTGCTTCAATGATACACGCTGGATTCTCGCCCAGGCGCGAACCATCGGTATCTTGCTTAATCGCCAATAAGTGATTGGCAACCGTGGCGATCATTTGCTTTTGGCCCCAACGGGGTGTCAGCTCTAGGCCAGCCAAGAGTTCACGATAAAGAGCCTGGATAGAGGTTTTGATGCTGTCTTTTTGAGCCACAAATAAATCCGTTACTTTCCGGCAATGCCGATGCTGTTGAAGTCGCTAAATATACCGGCGAAAAATAATGCTTGCCAGCGTGAATTTAACTGTTAATATATACAGTACCTGTATAAATACACAGTTTATCACAGGATACTAAATTTGTCGGCATTATCGTGAGAGGCCGTTATGTTAAAACTTACTCCCCGCCAGGATCAGGTGCTTACCTGCATTCGTGAGCACATTACAGATACAGGTTATCCGCCTACACGGGCCGAGATAGCACAGGAACTTGGTTTCAAGTCTCCCAACGCTGCAGAAGACCATCTTAAGGCCTTAGCGCGCAAGGGTGCCATTGAAATCATCCCCGGCGCATCCCGTGGCATCCGTGTCCCAGACATGGATGAGGAAGAAAAAGGCATACCCATCATTGGTATGGTTGCCGCTGGTAGTCCCATGCTCGCAACAGAGCATATTAGCGACTATTGCGCCTTACCCGATGGCCTGTTTTACCCCAAAGCCGATTACTTGCTACAGGTTAGCGGTATGTCCATGAAAGATATTGGCATCTATGATGGTGACCTATTGGCCGTACATAAAACAGACCAAGCTCGTAATGGCCAAATTGTCGTGGCTCGAGTAGACAGTGAAGTCACTGTTAAGCGCTTCCAGCGTGTTGGTAACAAAGTATTACTGATTGCCGAAAACGAAGACTACGCTCCTATTGAAGTAGACCTGAATCGACAGCGCTTGAGCATTGAAGGCTTAAGTGTCGGCGTTATTCGTCGCGGTAATTAGAACTCGAGAAGCTCTGCTTGCGTTGTATCTTGCAGCTCTTTTAGATCTCTCAGCCACTGGCCTACGGGCCAGCGGTCTGGATCATCCAGATTATCATTGGCGACTAAGCCAATAGCCTGCCCCAATTCACCTGCTGCCGCTTGATTCTGTGTTTTTACCACACCACCATCAAATATCTGTTGCGCCTGAACAATTTGCTTTATATAACCGTTTTGCAGCGTCTGTAACAAAAGCTGTGCGGGAGCAGATAGGAAAGTTTGCTGCAGCAGTAAGGGAGCAATTTCTGCCAATTCTAGTTTATTAACATCAACAAAACGCGTGTCTGCTAATTGCTTCAAGATAGCACTTGATAAACTGTGAGTCGATTTAAGCAGGTGCTCAAGAATGGCACCCTGATAGGCACGGCGCTGCATACGCTGACGCCAATAATCAGGGCTTTCACTATCACCATAGCTGGCCAGCATGTCTTGCCACAAAACGTCAGCATAAGCGTACTGCTGACGGCTTAATCTAAACGCGGCTTGCATTAACTAGCTTTGCTTTTGGCAGTGGTCTTTTTGGCCTTGGTGGCTTTTTTGGCGGTAGTCTTTTTCGCTGCCGGCTTGGCCTTAGCAGTTTCAACCCATTTACCACCTTCAAAGGTAGCACGCCAGCCACTGGCCTTTTTGTCAACCTCAGTCATTACGTACTGTTCTTTCGTCTTGCGACTGTAGCGTACGATACTGGGGTTGCCATCAGGATCCTGTACAGGAGCTGTTAACAAAAAACTATATTTAGGGTCTAAATCAGCTTTCACAGACAATATTTCAGCAATTAACGGTGCACGCGTTTCCCGGTTCTTTGGGAATTTACTTGCAGCCAGGAATAGACCCGCTGCACCATCACGCAAGATGTAATGATCATCCACCTTCTCACAAGCCAACTCTGGCATCGGAATAGGATCCATCTTCGGTGGCGCAGGTTCACCACCACGTAACAACTTACGAGTATTCTTACAGTCACCAGAAGAACAATCAAAGTATTTACCAAAGCGACCGTTCTTAAGATGCATGTCAGCGCCACACTTGTCGCACTCTAACATAGGACCATCATAGCCCTTAATACGGAATTCACCCTGCTCCACTTCAAAGCCAGAACAATCCGGGTTGTTACCACATACGTGCAATTTACGTTGGCTATCAACTAGATAGCTATCCATGGCAGTGTCACAAATTTTGCAACGACGCTTTTGAATCAATAAACGTGATTCGGCTTCATCATCCGCATCAACAGCAACTACTTCGTCACCGGAAGTAAGGTTGATGGTTTCTTTGCAACGCTCTTTAGGAGGCAAAGCATAGCCTGAGCAGCCCAAAAACACCCCTGTAGATGCCGTTCGTATGGTCATATGCCTAGCACACGAAGGACACTCAATATCGGTCTCAGTAGGGTCATTGGCACGCATACCTTCTGCGGACTCAGCCACGCCTAGTTTACGCGTGAAGGCTTTATAAAAAGCATTCAACAAACGTTTCCATTCGGTATCACCTTGGGCCACGCTATCTAAGCGCTTTTCCATGTTAGCGGTGAAATCATAATCCATAAGATCAGCGAAGCTTTCATCCAAGCGATCGGTAACCACGTCACCCATTTTTTCGGCATAGAAGCGACGGTTCTGCACGCTGACATAACCACGGTCTTGGATAGTAGAAATAATAGCAGCATAGGTAGATGGGCGGCCAATACCCTTCTTTTCAAGCTCTTTTACAAGGCTTGCTTCAGAATAACGCGGAGCAGGCTTAGTAAAGTGCTGGCTAGGATTAAGCTGCTTAAGCTTAACCTTGTCGCCTTCTTTTAAGTCCGGCAACAATAAGTCATCTTCTTTATTGCTCGCACTAGGCTGCACCTTGGTGTAACCATCAAAGCGCATGATACGCCCACGGGTACGTAAGGAGAACTCACCTGCAGCAATGGTAATACCAGTACTAGTAAACTTGGCAGGATTCATCTGGCAAGCCACAAACTGACGCCAAATTAATTCGTACAAGCGTTCAGCATCACGCTCCATGCCATTTAATAAGCTGGACTTCATGCGTACATCTGAAGGGCGAATAGCTTCGTGAGCCTCTTGTGCACCTTCCTTGCTTGAATAACTATTCGGTTTGGCTGGTAGATATTCGGCACCGAATTTACTGTCAATGTAATCGCGACAGTTGTTAACGGCTTCCTGACTCAAGTTAGTGGAGTCAGTACGCATATAAGTGATGTAACCTGCTTCGTACAAGCGCTGGGCCATCATCATGGTTTTCTTCACCCCAAAGCCTAAGCGCGTGCTCGCCGCCTGCTGCAGGGTAGACGTAATATAGGGCGCAGATGGACGGCTTGATGTTGCCTTGTCGGTACGTCGCTGCACTACAAAATCTTGTTGCTCCAGCTCAGCTAAAGCAGTATTGGTTTGGGCTTCGCTATTGGGGCGGAAATCACTGCCTTGGTATTTAAACACCTGCCCAATGAAGGCTTGTTTGTCTGTGCTATCTAGGTCGGCTTTAACTTCCCAGTATTCTTCTGGGTTGAAGGCACGAATCTCTTTCTCACGCTCAACAACTAACTTTACCGCTACAGATTGCACTCGACCAGCAGATAAACCGCGGGCGATCTTGGCCCACAACAATGGCGACACCATAAAACCAACGACACGATCTAGAAAACGACGTGCTTGCTGGGCATCTACCTGATCCATATTCAGCTCACCAGGATCTGCAAAGGCCGCCTGAATAGCTGTTTTAGTAATTTCGTTGAATACTACACGCTGGTAACGGCTTTCATCACCGCCAATAGCTTCCCGCAAGTGCCATGCAATGGCCTCTCCCTCGCGGTCCAAATCGGTCGCGAGATAGATATGGTCAGCATCTTTGGCTAAACGTTTGAGTTCGTCTACTACCTTTTCTTTGCCTGGTAGTATTTGATAATCGGCTTTCCAATCGTTCTCTGGGTCGATACCCATGCGTCGCACAAGCTGGCGACGAGAACGAGCCGCTTTATAAATTTCTTTGTCTTCAGGTGCCATTTTGCGCACTTTGGCAGCTTCGGCTGCACGTGCCTTAGGGTCATTAGCTGAAGCTGGGGCCTTGGTTGGCAGATCACGTATATGGCCAACACTGGACTTTACAATAAAATCGTTGCCAAGGTACTTGTTGATAGTCTTTGCTTTGGCTGGCGATTCGACAATTACGAGGGATTTACCCATTAAACTGGTTCCAATTTTGCTGGCCTAATGATGTCCGACCAGCCCGTTATTAACGGTTCTAAGTTTTATAACAAATAGAGATAACGTAAAACGCACCTAGTTTAGACTGCAACAGCCTTAGGTCAAGTCATTTTCGACATTATCCAGAGAATCTATTTTTAAAATTTCATTTTTTGACCAAAAAATCAACCTTTTACGGAAACTTAAATTGAATTAATACAAAAAAGGGTAGCAATGACCCATTGCTACCCTCTTCTTAATCACCCTTAATAAGGGCTATATTTGTTACAGATCGACAGCGTTATACGCGCTCGAATACAGTAGCAATACCTTGGCCCATGCCAATACACATGGTGGCTAAACCAAACTCAGCATCATCCTTGTGCATGCGAGTTAGGCAGCTCAAAGAAATACGTGTACCAGAACAACCTAATGGGTGACCCAAAGCGATAGCACCACCGTGTAGGTTTACCTTCTCTTCCACGCTATCCAGCAACTTAAGATCCTTAAGTACAGGCAAGGCTTGAGCGGCAAATGCTTCGTTCAGTTCAACTACGCCAATGTCGGCAACACTCAGGCCAGCACGCTTCAAGGCTTTCTTGGTAGCAGGTACCGGACCATAACCCATAATGGAAGGGTCGCAACCGGCCACCCCCATAGATCTGATTTTAGCCAACGGCTGTAGTCCTAGTTCCATGGCTTTGGCGCCAGACATCATTAACAACGCAGAAGCACCATCAGAAATAGCTGAAGAAGTGGCTGCCGTTACGGTACCGTTTTTAGGATCAAACACTGGCTTTAAGTTAGCCAAGGACTCTAGGTTAGTTTCTGGACGAATGACTTCGTCCTTAGCAACCATTTGCAACAGCCCTTTAGCATCATGACCTTCGATGGCAATGATTTCACGATCAAAATCGCCATTTTCGCTAGCTGCATGGGCTAACGCATGGGAACGTACGGCAAACTCGTCTTGCATTTCACGACTAATGCCGTGCATTTTACCCAACAACTCCGCCGTTAGCCCCATCATCATGGCGGCTTTAGCCGCATGCTTGCTAGCGGCAGGGTTAATATCAACACCGTGGTTCATGGCAACGTGCCCCATGTGCTCAACACCACCAACCATAAACACATCACCATTTTGTGTGGCAATAGCTTGTGCAGCCGTATGCAGCGCCGACATGGAAGAACCACACAAACGGTTAACGGTTTGCGCCGCCACCGTGTGTGGAATATCACTCATCAAGGCCGCCTGGCGGGCGACGTTAAAACCTTGCTCTAGGGTTTGGTTTACACAACCCCAAATTACATCTTCGATATGCGAAGGCTTTAAGGCTTCGTTACGGGCCAAGATGCCACTGATTACTGCTGCAGATAGATTCTCGGCACGTACATTGCGAAAAGCACCACCTTTGGAGCGCCCCATTGCAGAACGGGCACCATCTACGATTACTACATCATTTGCTTGAAAACTCATGTTACTCTCCCGTATTAACCCTTGGCCTGCATGTTGCCATAATATGTTTCGCCAGCGGCGGCCATGGCGCGCATGGACTCAGGCACAGCAAACAATGGACTAACTGATGCAAGGGCATCAGCACGCTCACAAACAGCAGCCAGACCTAACGTATCCATGTACTTGCAAGCACCACCCAAGAATGGAGGGAAGCCAAGGCCATATACCAAGGCCAAATCAGCCTCGGCTGGTGACGCAACAATATTTTCTTCCAAGCAGCGGGCTACTTCTAGACACAATGGCAACATCATGTAGTCAATAACGTCTTGGTCTTCCAAAGTTGCTGGCGCGTCGCACAGGCCAGCTAAACTGGTTAGCATGCCTTCATCCACAACCTTCTGCAGACGGCCTTTCTTGTCCTTTTCGTAAGTATAAAAACCAGCACCGTTTTTCTGACCAAAACGTTGCTTTTCAAACATCATACTCACTACCGCTTCACCTTGACCCGCCATGCGATCAGGGAAGCCTTCAGCCATTACACCTTGTGCATGGTGCGCAGTATCGATACCCACCACGTCCAACAAATACGCCGGCCCCATAGGCCAGCCAAAGCGTTCCATTAGCTTATCCATACGCAGGATGTCGATACCCTGCTCAACTAACAAACCAAAGCCACCGAAATAGGGGAACAATACGCGGTTCACATAGAAACCTGGGCAATCGTTAACCACAACTGGCTTTTTACCCATGGCATTAGCGTAAGCAACGGTGGTTGCAATAGTTTCATCGGTGGAGTCTTTACCACGAATGATTTCCACTAAAGGCATGCGGTGCACAGGGTTAAAGAAATGCATACCACAGAAACGGCTCGGGTCTTTTAGGGACTTAGCCAAATGGTCGATAGAGATTGTTGAGGTATTGGAGGTAATAACCGTGTCTGCAGAGACCTTCTGCTCAACATCAGCCAACACCATGCCTTTCACCTTAGGATTTTCTACCACAGCTTCTACCACGATATCGGCGTTGGCCAAATCTTCGTAGCTCAAGGTAGGACGGATTTGGTTCAATACCTTGGCCATCTTACGGCTGTCCATACGGCCACGAGATACCAGCTTATCTAGAATTTTAGCGGCTTCATCCAAGCCTAACTGCAACGCCGCATCGGCTATGTCCTTCATGACAATAGGAATGCCTTTGGATGCGGATTGGTAAGCAATACCGCCACCCATAATACCAGCGCCCAATACTGCTGCTTGCTTGACGTCGGCAGCGATGCTGCTATGTTGCTTGACGGTACGCTTAAGGTATTGGTCGGCAAGGAAGATACCAACTAGATTGGTTGCCACTTCGGTTTTGCATAGGGTTGCAAACGCCTTAGCTTCAACAAGCAAAGCCTTATCGCGGCTCATGCCAGCATGCTTTTGAATAGTTTTAATAGCCTTCACTGGGGCTGGGTAATGAGGACCCGCTTTACCAGCAACAAAACCTTTGGCCGTTTCAAAGGCCATCATCTGTTCTACTGGGCCTAAGCTCAGTTTGTTTTGCTTTTGTTGCTTACGTGAGTTGAAATCCAATTCACCGGCAATGCAACGCTGTAGCAGATCAACACCTGCATCCAATAGATCATCTGCTGCAACAACGGCATCCGCAGCACCTTCTTTTAGCGCTACAGGCGCTTTTTTAGTGCTGCCAGAACAGATCCATTCGATAGCATTATCAACACCAATCAAACGTGGCAACCGTACACTACCACCCCAACCAGGCATGATACCTAGCTTTACTTCTGGCAGGGCCACACTGGCCTGCTCAGACAACACACGGAAGTCCGCCGCTAGGCAAACTTCAAAACCACCACCAAAGGCCATGCCATTGATTAGCGCCACACTTGGAATTGGAAGATCTTCAATGGCACTAAAAGTGGCATTGACTTGCATGTTCATGGCCACCAAATCTTCATCAGGGTACTTGAAGAAGGCCAAAAACTCCGTGATATCGGCACCGACGATAAACGAGGACTTGGCACTGGTCAGCATCAAACCCTTAATATTGCTATCGGCCTTGATGGCTTCCATAGCTTCGGCTAACTCATTGAGCGTAGCCGCATTGAATTTATTAACTGACTCACCGGCTAGATCAAAGGTCAACCTAGCTATTTGCTCATCGTGCATGGCAACCTGCACGGCATTACCCGTATATATCATACGAGGACTCCTTTTTGATTATACTGACAGCTGATTTAAACTAGCTTAGGACCAATTTTCATACAAGCGTTTTAATTTTCACGAACAAGGTATGATTAGCGACCCGCAAAGTCAACCATGACTGACTGGACACATTTCAACTGAGTAGCCGAAAAACCTGATTCTGTTGCTATAAGGACTGGTCTAATAGCGCTTGCATAAAGGCTATAAGATCATCTAATTCTTGCGGCGTTGCTTTCTCATGCCAATACACTGCTACCCCAATGGGAGAAGCCGACACGGCATAAACGTCTTTTGGTAAGGTCATCATCAAGGTCTCTAGTACCGCTAACTGAGCCGGTGCGAGGGCCCCTTCACCACGATTCCAACACCAGTTTTGCGGCAAACCTTTATTATGCAAACCGTTGGCTTTGAAGATTTCCCAATTATGACTTTTTGCCATAGTCTTAACGGCATCACTTGCTCGCGGCATTGTATAACCAGTGGCAAGATGACTATCTGGTGCCACCTCACCTTGTTCACGCGGGCCTTGTAGCTTACTGATACGAACCTGAACACCTTTTTGCATAGCCAGCTTACGAATTTTTGCTTGCGCTCTTTGCAGAGGTGTCGGCAGAACCCAAGATACGGAACCCACTAAAGACAGCACCACCAAGGTGACTATCAACCACTTATATTCCATGCCTTTTGTTCCTTAATGCAGACTTAACAAGGTTCACAAACTATATGAGCCTTTTTTGATTGCAGTCATTTTAACACTTGTCAGGCTCAATGCACCTTATGTTAGACTGAAAAAGACGAATAGCATTAAGGGAGATAGAATATGCAAACTTACAGTAATATTTTAGTTGCCATCGATCTAAATGAAGAGGCTGAACCAGTCAGTAAAAAGGCCTGCGCACTGGCTGAGCTAACAGGTTCCAAACTGCATTATGTGCATGTTACGGAGCCCTTGAGTTACGCTTATGGGGGCGATGTACCCATGGACCTCAGTGCTATCCAGGAACAGCTGCAAGATCATGCAGAACACCGTTTATCAGAATTTATGAGCACTCATAACCTGCAACAACATGAAAAGATCTTAGCCAACGGCCATATCGAAAATGAAGTCCACCGCATCGCCGAAGAAATCGGCGCCGATTTGATCATCGTGGGTAGCCACGGCCGTCATGGCCTAGCATTACTGCTCGGTTCTACGTCTAACAGCGTGTTGCATGGTGCAACTTGTGACGTACTGGCTGTACGCATTTGATTAAATTGGGGTCAGAGTAAAATTGAGGCAGGCTGAAGGTCCTGCCTCAATTTTACTCTGACCCCAATTTACTCAAGCATCATCTCTTCAAGCTCCATCCAGCGCTCCATAGCTACTTCTAACTCTGATTCCTTACTGCTTAGTTGTGCCAAAGTTTTGCTAACCTGGTCATGATCCTGACTATAAAAGTCACTTGCCGCAACCTGCTCTTGAACAGCCTCGACTTCTGCCTCTAGCTTTTCAAGAACACCGGGCATCTGATCAAATTCACGCTGTAACTTATAGCTTAGCTTTTTGGCTTTTTTGGTTTCCACTACAAGCGCTTCTGGGGCTTGCTTTTCAACTGCCTTAGGTGCTTGCTGCACTTCTGTGGTATTCAAGCCAACAGCACTCTCTAAGCGCCCACCACGACCATGCCAGTCGCTATAACCACCCACAGATTCCTCAATGCTGCCTTTGCCATCAAATACGAGGCAAGAAGTGACCACCTGATCTAAGAACACTCGGTCGTGGCTCACCAGCAACACAGTGCCTGGGTATTCTGATAGTAATTCCTCTAACAGCTCCAAGGTTTCTATGTCTAAATCGTTAGTCGGCTCATCCAGCACTAGTACGTTGGCGGGCTTACTAAATAATTTGGCCAATAACAAACGATTACGTTCACCACCAGAAAGACTACTTACAGGGCTACGCACACGCTCTGGGGCAAATAAGAAATCACCTAGGTAACCCATTACGTGCTTGTGCTTACCGTTAATTTCGATACTTTCGCGACCTTCCGCCAAGTTATCCATAACAGTTTTGGTCAAATCTAACTGATCACGCAACTGATCAAAATAAGCAACTTGGATACGCGTACCCAGTTTTACACTGCCAGATTCAGGTGTTAATTCACCTAACAAAATGCGCAATAAGGTCGACTTGCCGACACCGTTGGCACCGACCAAACCCACGCGATCCCCTTTCATTAAGGTAAAGTCGAGGTTATTAATCAGCTGTTGGCGGCCATAGCTATGGCCAACTTGCTGCATTTCACATACTAGCTTGCCTGAATCCTTACCTGCGGCAACCTCCATACGCGCAGAACCTTGGCGTTCGCGGCGCTGGCCACGCTGTTTACGCAAGTCTTCTAGAGCTCTGACGCGACCTTCATTACGGGTACGTCGAGCCTTAATGCCTTGGCGTATCCATACTTCTTCTTGGGCCAGCTTCTTGTCAAATAAAGCATTGTGGCGCTCTTCTTCCACCAGTTGCTGTTCTCGATATTCTAAGAAGCGCTGATAGTTACCAGGGAAGTAATGCAACTGCCCTCGGTCCAGTTCCATAATCCGATTGGCCAAGGCCTGCAAGAAACTACGGTCGTGAGTAATAAATACAATGGCACCTTGGTAGCCCAACAATTGTTGCTCTAGCCATTCGATAGCTAGCAAGTCTAAATGGTTGGTTGGCTCATCCAACAGCAACACCGTTGGTTCTGCAACCAAAGCCCTCGCCAGACTCACACGTCTACGCCAACCACCGGATAATTCACTTAGCTGACGCGAGCCATCAAGCTGTAAACGCGACAAGATACGCTCGACCTTGTTTTCCATTTGCCAGCCATCAAGCTCATCAATCTTGTGACTAATATCCTCTAATTCACGCATCTTCACGTCATCAAGGTCTTCGCACATCAAGGCTGTATATCTTTCACGCAGGTCGTAAACATCGGCTAAGCCCATGGCTACGGCCTCAGACACGGACAGGTCTTCACGTTCTGGTAGGTCTTGTTCTAGGTAGCCAATGCGGCAAGCAGGACTACGCCACACACTACCACCATCAGTTACCTGCTCACCGGACAAAACCTTCATCAAGCTCGACTTACCAGCGCCGTTTCGACCTATCAAACAAATACGATCTCCCATATCGATTTGCAGATCCACACCATCCAATATAGGTGCTGACCCATAGGCCAAATGTACCTGCTCTAGTCGCATCAAATTCATATCTTAACCTTACTATTAACTCTTAACCGGAATCGGCCAACGTATATTTAGGCCTATTATACCGAATCTCATTGCCTTTCAGTCACTTGCAAGTTACATATTTATACAAAAGGTTGCTCTTTGCGGTTGCATCTAAGGCTAATATACCGATAATATGGCCTTACATGGCTCAGATACCCTAGATGTAACAGAGTAAGTTAGTCGAGCCTAACGGACCAAACATGACAGAATTAACTTCCACTGCGGTGGAGAACAACAAAGAGAATAGCTACAGCCACGTTGAAGACACCTTGACGATGCTTGGCATTTCTATTGCACAAATCCGTACTAGTCTTAGTGACAGTAACTCGGATGTGGATATGCTTACCCGCAACTTCTCTACTATTGCTGACAATATTCTTACTATCAAAGATTCCACTGACAGCCTTAGTAACGGCCATGTTAACATGGATGCCGAAGTTCAATTAATAGGCGCAGCTGCCACAGAAGCCCATGCCAAAATTGGCCAGGCTGTTATTGAGTTTCAATTCTTTGACCGCATGTCGCAACGCTTGTCTCACGTTATTGAAAGCTTAGATGCTATGTCATCCCTCATCAAAGATCCTGATCGCATTCAAGACCCAATGGCTTGGATGAAGCTGCAGTCACATTTGCATGACTCTTATTCCATGGAATCAGAACGTATCATGTTCCAATCAATCGTTAACGGTGCCAGCATTGACGAAGCGATTGCGATCTATCACGAAGCTTCTAGTCAAGAAGAAGAAGTAGAAGCTGATTCTGACGACGTAGAACTATTCTAAGTCACCCTACCCTATGCAATTTATCGACATTGGTGTCAATCTAACTAACTCTAGGTTTGATAAAGACCGTGCCGATGTCTTATTGCGGGCTAGCCAACAAGGCGTAATGCAACAAATCGTTACTGGTACGGACCTAGTATCTAGCCAACAAGCCCTTGAGCTAAGCCAACCGCACCCGCTAACACTATACACCACAGCTGGCTTCCACCCTCATCACGCTAGTGATAACAAACCAGAAGCCTGGCAACAACTACAGAAGCTCTGGCAACATCCACAGGTCATCGCTATCGGTGAAACAGGACTAGATTTCAACCGCAACTTCTCTACACCCCAAGAACAACTAGATAGCTTTGAAAAGCACCTGCAAGCTGGCTGTGAACACACGCTGCCTTTATTCCTACACGAGCGTGATGCTGAAGATGCGTTTTTTGAACTGTTAAGTCACTACCGTTCTCGCCTGCTCGGCGGCGCTGTATTGCATTGCTTTACGGGTTGCAAGAGCTGGTTGCAAAGATTACTGCCATTAGATATTTATTTTGGCATTACGGGTTGGGTATGTGACGAACGTCGCGGCCAAGACCTACGCGAAGCGGTACCTTTAATCCCCAAAGACCGACTATTAATCGAAACGGATGCCCCCTATTTATTGCCTAGAGATATACGCCCAAAGCCAAAATCTAGCCGCAATGAGCCCTCTTACTTGCCGCATATTGCGCATACCGTTGGCATTTTAAGAGAGCAAAGTATTGAAGAAATAGCCGCGTCCACTAGCGATAACTGCCAGCGCTTATTTGGTATCTAGCTTTCAAGGTGGGCAATAAAGCGCTGCACCTGATGCGCCTGAAAAGGCCATTCTAAATCAGAGTTTGAGGCTAGATGTCGAAGCACAGGGATACGCGTCGCATAGACCAACATCAATGCGTCCGATTCAGCAATATCAACCACTTCTATGTGCACTTGAGACAAGTCCAAGCATGACACCAGCACTTGTTCGGCATCATCGCACAAATGACAGCCCTGGGTACCCAGTAGTTCGAGAGACAACATGCTAAAAACGCGACATGTTATGGGTAGTCACCAGAATACAAGCCCGGTTACTAACATTACGAAAACGAAACGGTTGCGTGGCGGTAATATAATAGGCGTCACCTTCTGTAAGTACCTGCACCCGCCCATCAACAGTGGCTTCTAGTTCACCAGTAATAACAATCCCAGCCTGCTCGCCTTCGCTGACTTGAGTGTTAGGGCCCGTATCACAACCTGGTGGATAGGTTTCATGTAACAAAGACATAGTTCTCTGTTCTTGGTTAAAACCGACTAGGCGCTTAATGACGCAGCCCTGACCCATATTCGGCAGATCAGCCGCCTTATAAAACACCTGCTGCTGCTGTGGCTCATCTCTGGTAAAGAAGGTTTCCATAGACATAGGTAAGCCATCCAACACCTTCTTAAGTGATGATACCGACGGGCTCACCCGGTTCTGCTCGATCAAAGAGATGGTGCTATTGGTTACGCCAGCGCGTTTTGCCAGCTCTCGCTGAGACAGGCCACGCTTACTGCGCACCTCTTTCAGGCGCGCACCTACATCAAAGTCAAAACTCAAACTTCAGACTCCTTAGCACCCGAGCCCTTGCTTGCCGCACCTTCTGGACCAGCCAAGGCTGCACTTTCCGCTTCTTCGGCCTGCTGCACTAGTTCTTCTGGCAACGGCTTTTTAGGCTTAATGCCGCCTAGCTTGATGATGTTTTGAGCACGGTTTATTAAGTTACCACGCCCAGTCTTAAGACGCTTAAAGGCCGTATCATAAGACTCATGAGCACGCTGTAGATGTGTACCGACACCATTCATTGCTGCTACAAAGTCCACTAACTTCTTGTGCATTTCTTCTGCTTGGCGAGCAATCTCTTGGGCGTTTTGGCTTTGATGCTCGTAACGCCAAATATTGTGAATAGTACGCAAGGCCATCAATAAAGTTGCAGGACTTACCAGCATAATGTTGCGCTGCATGGCATCCAAAAACAATGCTTCGCCTTTGTCGCTCTGCAAAGCCAGCATATAGGCCGATTCCACAGGAATAAACAACAACACATAATCCAGGCTTCGTACGCCTTCGGCGTCTTCGTATGACTTGCCACTAAGGTTAGCAATATGGCCACGAATAGACTGCAGGTGCTCATCCAAGGCCTGCTGGCGTAAAACATCATCTTCGGCACTGTGGTAACGGTCGTAAGCTACCAAAGAGACCTTGGCATCAATGATTACATCTTTGTTATCTGGCAGGTGTACCACCACATCAGGCTGCAAGCGCTTGCCACTAGTTTGCGTCAAGTTAACTTGCGTATGGTATTCATGCCCATTGCGTAGACCCGATTGCTCTAACACCTTCTCTAGTACCATTTCCCCCCAATTACCTTGGGTTTTGTTATCCCCCTTTAAGGCTTTGGTAAGGTTAATAGCATCGGTGCTAAGGCGTGTATTCAAGTCTTTTAATTGGCTAATTTGTTCAACCAAACTACGTCTATCTTGGGCTTCTTGGGTGTAAACGTGATCTACACGCTTACGAAACTCACCTAGCTGCTCGCGCAGAGGATTAAGAATCAGGTCCAACTGCTGCTTATTGGAGGTATTAAGTTGTTCACTTTGCTTATTTAGGGAAGCTTCAGCAAATTGCTTGAGGAAGTTTTCAAACTCAGCTTTTGACTGCTTGAGTTGCTCTAATTGCGCGGCATTGGCCTGCTCTTGCGCCTGTAACTGCACCTTATTAGCCGCTAAGTTTTCACGAGCTTGATTATGCTCACCTTGTAGCTGACTATGTTCTTGCTGCAAAGCATGCAGTTGCTGTTGAGCTGTTTGTTGATGGTCTTGTGTCTGCTGCAACTGAGCGGCCATAAGAGCATTATCCACAGCCAAGTGCTCTTGCTGCTGTAACTGTTCCTGCAAACGTGCCAATTCATCAGCTTGTTGCTGATTGTTATTGCTGGCCATACGCATACTTAAAACAACCACGACCAAACTCACTAGGCCGGCGACTATCCATGGCAACCACTGCATCAACATAATAGGTTATTCCTTATAAACCCTATTTCAATTTATCTGATCTAGCCAATCCCTAACCTAACCAAGCACCAATAATTGGCACAAGGGTAGCCCATGCTCCTACTGTGTAAAGCAAGGCACCGCCTTTGGCTGTTAGAAAACGAGTTAAGAAAACATAATAAATAGCGGGAAAGGTAACCAGCAAAAATGCCGCTGGAATCCACCAAACAAATTCTTGCCAACCATAAACCATAGCCATGATAAGAGCGATAACGGCTAAATTACCCGCTAACAAATAACGCTTAGCAACGCTTTCTTGTTGAGCTTCGGGCACTGATTCGCCATCTGACTTATCGCCTGCAAGAGCATCCTGCATAACTTGGCGAGAGGCCAATGCCCCAGCCATAGAAAAAGCACCGGCAAGAGTAAATAAATAAATAGGTTCCACGCAAAAAATCCTTTGAGGTCAACGCTAAAGTTGGCCACATAATAGCATAAGAGCGTGCTGCTTGGCAGTGTATAGGGGTGCTAACGACTAATGCAGAAGCATGCCGTAATCGGCACTAAGAGGACCAAAAGCGTCGTAGGATGAGCGCAAGTGATTAAGGGTTTTCAGACCGTGATCTTCTGGATCTGAAGGTAGGTCATGCCAATCAATACTATGGATACGTGTCATAAGATCAAATTCACCAATGATAGCTTCTAGAAACATCAATACAGCTTCTACACGCAGGTCATCTTCATGCAAACTCAGGTCATCCAAATATAAATCAAGATGCAAGTTACCCTTCACCTGCTGCAGGCTAAAATACACATCTTCTAACTGCACCAACAAACCATTGAGATCGATACCATCAGGCACATAGTTAGCCCGCGGACTAAACGCAACAGGCCTTACCCCTTCCATCACCGGAGCACTAGCAACCAGTTCCAGCACTTGATCAATACCTTGGCGATAACCATCGCAACCAAACACCATATTCACCATGGTCGATTCTTCTTCCGGCGTACAAAACACCGTTAGACTCGGATCAATAGCCGTCAAACCATCTTGCAGAGCTTCTAAAAACTCTGGCGACAAGGCAGCCTGATCACTCACCAAACTACGTAGCTCAGCCACATGATCACCGACAAGGTGCCAAAAGGATTGAATATTAGGGTTACTGGCTGACATAAAATCCCATTACTAGACTGGCACTTTGGGGTCAGACCCCAAAGTGCCAGTCTATCTTTACAAAACAAAAAAAGGAGTGCTTAGCACTCCTTTTTATCTAGCTAACAAAGGGATTACTGACCCATTTGCTGCTTGATCAAGTCACCGATAGTGGTAGGACCTTCAGATTCAACGGACATGTTTTGCACGTCACGGATCGCCTGCTTCTCGTCTTCCACGTCCTTGGCCTTGATGGACAAGTTGATAACGCGGTTACGACGGTCAACACCAGTGATCTTAGCTTCTACTGCGTCGCCTGCTTTCAGTTCGTTGCGTGCGTCTTCTACACGGTCGATGCTGATTTCAGATGCTTTCAGTACAGCTTCGATGCCTTCGGCCAACTCAACGATGGCTTCCTTAGCTTCAACAGACTTGATAGTACCGTTTACGATAGTACCGCGGTCGTTAGCAGCAACGTAGTCACTGAACGGATCGCTGTCTAGCTGCTTGATACCTAGAGAGATACGCTCTTTCTCGGAATCTACAGACAAGATAACAGCCGTCACTTCGTCGCCCTTCTTGTAGTCACGTAGTGCAGCTTCGCCGTCTACTTCCCAAGAAATGTCAGACATGTGCACTAGACCGTCAAGATCACCTTCTAGACCAACGAAGATACCAAAGTCAGTGATAGTCTTGATGTTACCAGTTACCTGGTCGCCAGCAGCATACTTCTCAGCGAATACAGCCCATGGATTGCCTTGACACTGCTTGATGCCTAGAGAGATACGACGACGTTCTTGGTCTACGTCCAAGATCATTACTTCTACTTCGTCGCCCAACTGAACAACCTTGGAAGGATGGATGTTCTTGTTAGTCCAAGACATTTCAGAAACGTGTACCAAACCTTCAACGCCGTCTTCGATAGATGCGAAGCAACCGTAGTCAGTTAGGTTAGTAACCTTAGCCATGGTCTTCATGCCGTTAGGGTAACGTGCCTTGATAGATGCCCATGGATCTTCTTGCAATTGCTTAAGACCCAAAGATAGACGACCGCTGTCCTTATCAAACTTGATAACGCGAACAGTGATTTCGTCACCTGGGTTTAGCATGTCGCTTGGGTGTGCAATACGCTTCCAAGCCATGTCGGTGATGTGTAGCAAACCGTCTACACCACCTAGATCAACGAAGGCACCGTAGTTGGTTAGGTTCTTCACGTAACCCTTAACGTCCATACCTTCTTCGATGTTAGCAAGCAACTCATCGCGCTGTGCGCTGTTGGCTTCTTGCATAACCGCACGACGGGATACAACCACGTTGTTGCGCTTTGGATCCAGCTTGATTAGCTTGAATTCCAATTCCTTGCCTTCTAGGTGATCTACGTCGCGAACTGGACGTACATCAACCAAAGAGCCAGGTAGGAAGCCTTGAATGTTGTTAACAGCAACTGTGAAGCCGCCCTTAACCTTACCGTTGATAACACCAGTAACCGTTTCTTCTGCTTCAAATGCAGCTTGTAGTACTTCCCAAGCTTCAGCACGCTTAGCCTTTTCACGGGACAAACGAGTTTCACCAGTACCATCTTCAACACTTTCCAAGGATACCTTAACTTCATCGCCAATCTTGACTTCAAGTTCTTTGGTGTCGTTTAGAAATTCTTCAACAGGAATGATGGCTTCAGATTTAAGGCCAGCGTTTACAGTTACCCAGTCACCGTCGATGTCTAGAACGGTACCCACAACAAGGGCACCTGGACGCATTTCAACAGCAATCAAGGATTCTTCAAATAATTCAGCAAAGCTTACGCTCATGATTTCTTCCACGCGTTGTGTGTAGACAGGATATACCTGTGACAACGCTATTTTTTGCCTGAAGGTCAGCTACAACAGGGTAGTTAATATTAGCGCAATGTGTCAGGAACTGACGCCTAGAATAGGACACAATGAATTTGCGCGCGCGAATTATACAATTTATTTAATCTAGATGCTAGGTGATTTTAACAAATACAATCATGCCACACCTCACCGTCATTGCGTATATGGACTCCCTCGGTTTTGCAAGCTCATTTTTTATCACGTTATCAGCGCGAGCGTATATACGGGCTCTCATTATGAGGTCGCTATCCTCGGCCCTCGACGTGTTCGCTCCCTTTAGCCTTAACGAGC
>CALKFY010000038.1 GCA_938084925.1 uncultured Pseudomonadales bacterium | reverse complement strand
CATGTGTGTTTGATGCTGCAACCAAGTATGGAGATTAGTTTCAGCGTTGATGTTACTAGCACTTAAGCTTTGACGTTAAAGCTAATAAGTAAGTACACGGTAAAGCTCAACCACAGGGTCGTTAGCAGTGCTAGACTTATCATAAATATGCGCATTCTTGGCATAATGTGATTGCTTCGAGTATGAATCAAACTATGAGCGACACGGCTGGCAACATACAGCCAAGCGATGGTGAAGTTGAATATATCGGCAAAACCGCTAGTGGTAATGGCAATGCAAGCGATATAAAAGAGTATTGGTGTGGCCATAAGGTTATCAAAGTTATTGCTAACCTTAGCTAGGTACTCCGGTGTTTCTGCCCCGCGGTTAAGGCGATAATAATGACCATCCAGGTCGCCACTACTTACTGCCTTGAAGCGCAATCTAGCCATGCTCATACCAATAATGGCTGTAAGACAAAACATGGCGATCATCGGCAGGTATAAGGTTGTTATAGTCATAGCAGGGGGCTCCAGCCTAGTGTGTATTTGAGGTAAGAGTATAGTTCAATCTTGGCTGATGAAGGTAGTCGCTCAGTTGGTATAAATATATTCACAAAAATGTCGACATTTTGTAAAAATGGCGATATTATTCCACTATTCTTGTCGCAAGTGCGGCAATAAGATAACCAATTTTCAACATAACGAGGCGTAAAGCATGGCTAACCGTACTGAATTTTCTTGGCAAGATCCTTTCTTTTTGGACCAGCAGTTAACTGACGAAGAGCGTATGGTACGCGATGCTGCCCATGACTACTGCCAAGACGGTTTAGCCCGTCGTGTGCAAGAAGGTAACCGTCACGAGATTTTTGATCGTGAAATCATGACCGAGCTTGGTGAGCTGGGTATGTTGGGGGCTACCATTCCAGAAAAGTACGGTTGTGCTGGCGTAAACTACGTTTGTTACGGCCTTGTTGCCCGCGAAGTAGAACGTGTAGACAGTGGCTATCGTTCTGCTATGAGTGTGCAGTCTTCTCTAGTAATGCATCCTATCTATGCCTACGGTAGCGAAGAACAACGTATGAAGTACTTGCCTAAGCTAGCTTCAGGCGAGTGGGTAGGTTGCTTTGGCTTAACCGAACCAGGCTCCGGTTCTGACCCAGCGAGCATGATCACTCGTGCCGATCCTGTTGACGGTGGTTACCGTTTGACTGGTGCTAAGATGTGGATCACCAACTCGCCAATCGCTGATGTGATGGTTGTTTGGGCTAAACTTGACGGTGTTATCCGCGGCTTCGTTCTAGAGCGCGGTATGGAAGGTCTAACTACTCCAAAGATTGAAGGCAAGTTCTCCTTGCGTGCGTCCACTACGGGCGAAATCGTTATGGACAACGTTTTTGTACCTGCTGAAAACATGCTACCTAACGCCAAAGGCCTTGCCGGCCCATTTGGTTGCTTGAACAAGGCACGTTACGGTATTGCTTGGGGTGCCATGGGTGCGGCAGAATTCTGCTGGCATGTAGCGCGTCAATACACACTAGACCGTACCCAGTTTGGTCGTCCTCTAGCGGCTACTCAGTTAATTCAGAAGAAGCTAGCCGATATGCAAACTGAAATTTCCCTAGGCCTACAGGGTTGCTTGCAAATGGGTCGTTTGATGGATGCAGACAACTGCCCAGTAGAATTGATTTCTTTGTTGAAGCGTAACAACTGCGGCAAGGCCTTGGATGTGGCACGCCAGTCTCGTGATATGCACGGTGGCAACGGTATCAGCGATGAGTTCGGTGTTATCCGTCACGTGATGAACCTAGAAGCAGTGAATACATATGAAGGTACCCATGACGTTCACGCCTTGATCCTAGGCCGTGCACAGACAGGTATTCAGGCTTTCTGCTAATCTTTAATATCGCTTCGCTCGGGGGCAGACCTTAGGTCTGACCCCATAAGCCACATCAGGCACACAGAGATTTGACCCCATGAGCATGCAACTACCCCTTGAAGGTATCAAAGTACTTGATTTAAGCCGTATTCTCGCAGGCCCGTGGGCTGGACAGATGCTGGCAGATTTAGGTGCCGATGTCATTAAGGTCGAGCGTCCTGGCAAAGGCGATGATACGCGTGCTTGGGCTCCGCCTTACATGCCTATTAAAGAGGGCGGTGATGAATCTGTCCGTGAGTCAGCGTACTTCCAGTCGGCTAACCGTGGTAAGCGATCTATCTGTATTGACATGGCCTTACCAGCTGGTCAAGCGCTGATACAGCGCTTAGCAGCGGAAGCGGATGTGGTGATTGAAAACTTCAAGGTAGGTGGTCTTGCCAAGTATGGTTTGGACTTTGCTAGCTTAACTGCGCTCAATTCAAAACTAATCTATTGCTCTATCACAGGCTTTGGGCAAACCGGCCCAGATAAAGACCGTGCTGGTTATGACTTTATGATTCAAGCTACAGGCGGCTTGATGAGCATCACCGGCGCAGCCGATGGTGAACCTATGAAAGTAGGGGTGGCTCTGGCCGACGTTATGACCGGTCTCTACGCCAGTAATGCTATTCAAGCAGCCCTTATTCATCAGTTGCGTACTGGCCAAGGTCAACATATTGATTTGGCTTTGTTAGACGTACAAGTAGCTACCCTGGCTAACCAGGCTATGAATTACCTTGCCACAGGGGATAACCCTAAGCGACTAGGTAATGCTCATCCTAACATCGTGCCTTATCAGGTGTTTGCCACTGCCAATAGCCATATGATTATCGCCGTAGGCAACGACAGCCAATACCAACGTTTTTGTCAGGTAGGGGGCAGTGAGGCTTTAGGTATGCATGAAGACTTTGCTACCAACGCATTGCGCGTAGCTAACCGTGAAGCACTGATTCCCCAGCTACAAGCTTTTATGAGCCAGCAGACTACCGAATGGTGGCTGGCTGAGCTAAACAAGGTGGGTGTACCGTGTGGGCCGATTAATACCCTTGATCAGGTGTTTGCCGATGCGCAAGTACAAGCCCGTGGTATGCAGTTAGATTTGCCTCACAAGGGCCTAGGCAAAGCCGCCAGTGTCGCCAACCCTATCAAGTTCTCTGCCACGCCAATTCAGTACGAAAATGGTGCCCCAATGCTTGGGCAGCACACGCAAGAAGTATTGCAAGATTGGTTACAGCTTAACGCTGAACAAATGGCTGAACTGCATCAAACACAGACTATTGCTTAATAAACCTATATTCGGGGTCAGGTCTACCCCCTGACCCCGAATACCCATCCAGAATCATTCACTTGTAAGCACTTTTTAAATTCCCGTCTTTATTTGATAGTTAGATAACTATTTTTCTAGAATTACCCTTAGAGGGTAAAAGTGAGGCGGCATGTCAGCACCATCTTATGACTTGGTGATGATAAAATAGACATTCAGCAGTATTGCTAATCTACGTATGACAGGTTCCGCAAGGCAAGGGGCTGTGGCGCTAAGGTTTACTGATCTGGATGTGGTTGATGCGGTTCAAGCGTTAACTTTAGCTGACTTTTTTTAAGACAATGCCTCCTGTTAATAGGAGCTTCTCTGCAATGCATGATGTTTATAAACCGGGCTTTAAGGGAGTCGACTTGTATATAAAGTTTCAAGTCTTATCATCAGGGCAATTGTCCTTCAAACATGGATGACAGGAGGGGTTATGGCAAAGACATTGTGTGAGTTATGTGGTGAGATTTTCATGAAATGCGCTACTAGAACTATGGAGTATTACTACAAAGATCGCTCTGTTGTTTTATCTCAGCCGGGTCATTATTGTCAATCTTGTGGTGAGTCTATCCTTTCTGCATCTGATTTAAAGAGTACTCGTAATGCGCTGGCGGCATTTAAAGCAAAGGTTGATAATCTTTTAGCCCCAGATGAAATCAGAACAACCCGAAAATCACTTCAGCTGAATCAACAGCAAGCCGCTGCTATATGCGGTGGCGGGAAGAATGCTTTTTCTCGTTATGAGTCGGGTGAGGTTTTGATTCCGCGGCCCGCTAGTAACTTGCTCAAGGTATTAGCTAAAGAAAAGTCACTGTTGGCCAGCGTATCTGTAGAAGTGGCCTAGCATTAAGTTATCACTTCACCGTATAACAAGGCACATACTGCTTGGCACTTGGCAGCTTCATGCGTTGTTGGTCTACAAAGCTCTTTAGCAGCTTATCTAATTTCTCCATTAGTTCTGCATCGGCCTGTAAGCAATAAGGGCCGTGTAGGCGCACCTGCTCTAAACCAAACTGTTTAACGTTACCAGCAACGATACCACTCATGGCCTTGCGTAGGTTAGCCGCCATCTTGTTAGCGCCTTGGTTTTTATTTAAGGGTAGGGCAGCCATGTTCTGGTGTGTGGGTACGAAAGGCTGTTGTAGCTCTTCGTCTATATGCAGGTGCCAGTTGAAGTGGAAGGCATCGCCTAGGCTTTGGCGTTGCTCGGATACTTCTTGTGTGGCGGCGTAAACCTTTTCTGCTACGGTGGCAGCATCATCCACGATAATCTCGTAACGGCTTTGGGCTACGCTACCTAAAGTGGCACCTATGAAAGCGTCAATTTGCTCGAAGTATGCGGCGCTGTTTTCTGGTCCGGTAAAGATTAATGGCATTTTGATATGGGCATTGTCTGGGTGCAGTAGGATGCCCAGTAGGTAAAGAATCTCTTCTGCGGTACCAACACCTCCAGGGAACACAACAAAGGCGTGACCAAGGCGTACGAAAGCCTCAAGGCGCTTTTCGATATCAGGCATGATGATCAATTCATTGACCATAGGGTTCGGTGATTCGGCAGCGATGATGCCAGGTTCGGTAATGCCTATGTAACGGAAGTCCTGACAGCGTTGTTTGGCGTGGGCAATATGCGCGCCTTTCATTGGGCCTTTCATGGCGCCTGGGCCGCAACCGGTACAGATATCATGGCCACGTAAACCAAGTTCATAGCCTACTTGTTTGGTGTATTTGTATTCGTACTCACTGATCGAGTGGCCTCCCCAGCAAACAGCTATTTTAGGGGCGCGGCGTGGCGCCAAGGCTTGAGCGTGGCGTAGTATCTGAAATACTAGGTTGGTAATTTCAGTGCCGCTGAGGAGCTTATTTTCGTCCGCTTGGAATAGATGGTTGTGGATATAGACAATATCCCTGAGTACGGCAAACAGGTTTTCTTTGATGCCAAGTATCATTTCACCATTTACAAAGGCGCTAGTCGGGGCATTGTAGAGTTGCAATAAAGCACCACGGGGTTGGCGTACAATGGTAACGCGAAAGGGCTCGTTGCGGGCTAGTAGTTCGGCAATATCGTCTTCGTCGTTACCGCAGTTAAGTACTGCAAGGCAGCATTGGCGGAACAGGTTGTATAAGCCTGTGTCGGTGGATTGTTGTAGTAATTCAACTTCGTCGAGGGTGAGGATGTCCAAGCTACCTTGGGGTGATATCAATGCGTCTACGGTGTCCATAATGCTTCCTTGTCTAGTGTCGGTGAATGCACTTCGTTTTTACGAGGTGTGTATCACGCTCGGTCTTTGCTCAGCGTGTAATGCCGTGGCAATCTCTAGCTGGCGAAGTGCTAAGGATAAGAGATTGCTTCGCTGCGCCCGCAATGACGTGTGTTACGCTGGCAATGACGAGGTTTCCCTAACCATTGTACGATATTATTTAGCACTGGGGCTGATATTTCCTGCCATTGCCCCCATAATTAGCCTATGACAATGGCGTTATTGATAATCACGGAAATATACCAATGAGCGAAAACCAGTGGCAGCAGCTAGATAAAAGTGACCCTGATACAGCTAGTACAGATACATCTGCCGGCGCAGCAGCAAAGACTCAAGCAAATGACGTTAGTCGCGATGTCGAGAATAGTAAAGAGTGGCGTCTGGTCAGTACCCTAGTAAGGGATATGCAACAAGAGCAGGTACGTAGCCGCCGTTGGGGAATCTTGTTTAAGAGCCTGACGTTTGTATTTCTATTTAGTCTGCTGTTTGGTGCTTGGTATGGTGTTGATGAGTCAACCGTTAGTCAAAAAGAGCATATTGCTCTGGTAGAGGTTTATGGCCCAATCATGAGTGGCGCGCCAGCTAGCAGTGATCAAATTGTTGCCAGCCTGGTAGCCGCTTTTGAAGAAGATGCAGCCAAAGCTGTGATCTTGGACATCAATAGCCCTGGTGGTAGCCCAGTGCAGTCCGGTATTGTTTATGATGAATTGAATCGTCTTCAGTCTAAATACCCTAACAAACCTGTGTATGCAGTAATTAGTGATGTTGGTGCGTCTGGTGCTTACTACATTGCAGCAGCTGCTGATTATATCTATGCCGACAAGGCTAGTATGGTGGGTTCTATTGGGGTTATTGGTAGCGGCTTTGGTTTTACTGAGCTGATGCAAAAGGTGGGTGTAGAGAGACGTTCTTACACTGCCGGTAACAACAAAGACTTCTTGGATCCGTTCCAAGTAGAGAAGCCTAGCCAGAAAGCCGACTTTGAGCGCTTGTTAGGTGAAGTGCACGAACAGTTTGTAGATGTAGTCAAGGCAGGCCGTGGTGATCGCCTCAAGGACAGTGTTGAAGTGTTTAGTGGCGCAGTATGGAATGGTGAGAAAGCCGTTGCAATGGGTCTTATAGACGGCCTGGGCAGTATTTACACCGTTGCTCGTGAGCAAATTGGCATTGCCGAGCTTGAGTTGTATCGCCCGCAGCAAACGCCGTTGCAAGAATTGATGGATGAAATGGGTGCGCAAGCCAGTGTGCGTTTGCAGGCCTGGTTGCAAACCCCAAGCCTGCGCTAAGGGATTTACCCACACAGTTGCGGGTCTCTTTGTAGAGGGCCGCAATCGAGTGTATTTAAAATACTGATTAACGAGATCAACGGTAGGCCAATAAGAGCATTTGGGTCTTTGCCTTCCAAGCGCTCAAACAAACTAATACCCAAACCTTCTACTTTAAAAGAACCTGCGCAATCGTAGGGTTGTTCACGGTGCAGGTAACAATCGATTTGTTGGTCTGTTAGTTCGCGCATGTGTACTTTAAAGTCCTCTACCAAGGTATGGCGTTCGCCGCCTTGTAGAACGCATAAGCCAGTGTGAAAGGTGAGGGCTTTGCCTGACATAAACTTTAGCTGTTCAAAGGCCTTGGTGTGGCTGCCTGGTTTGCCCAGGATACGGCCTTCGCAACTAGCTAGCTGATCACTACCGATGACTACGCTCATAGGGTGGTGCAAGGCGATAGCTTGGGCTTTTAGTTGAGCCAACCTTAGCGCTGTCTGGCGAGCTGATTCGCCTTCTATCAAGGCTTCATCTACTTCTGGATTGGCGCAACTAAAAGGTAGCTGCAACTGTTCTAATAAAGCGCGACGGTAGGGGCTAGTTGATGCTAAAATAATGGCTGTGGACATGGCGTTAGTAGGGCAATAAAGCCGTTAATAATGGTTTAGTTAGGTTATTATGCAAAAAACTCAGATTAATTGCCTGTTTTTTCGTATACAGAGGTATTTTTCTTTGACAAACAAGGTCTTCCTCCTTATCATATCGCGCCATGTTTGATACACCAATAGCCCCAAGACTTGATGCCCGAAAGGTCTGCGATGCAGAGCAATTAATCAAGGGAAGTATTCAGGTTGCAGAGCTCAATGGCCTGCTTTCTTACTTAGAATCTGATCAGGGTAACGTAGAAGTTACTTTGCAGTTTCAACGAGATGAGCGCCGTCGTCCAACTGTTACTGGGTTGGTTGAAGCCAAGGGTGTAGAAATTATCTGTCAACGTTGTTTGCAGATCGCCCCGCATGATTTGCGTGTCGACCTGGACGTGACAGTGGTGTTAGATGAATCGCAAGCTGAGAAGCTTCCGGCCGAGCGTGATGCTTGGATTGTTGAAGATGGCCAGCTCAATTTACGCGAACTTCTAGACCAAGAATTGATATTGAGTTTGCCCATCGTGCCGTATCACGTAGACTGTGAAGTCGAAACCCAATACGGCGACGCTGGGGCTGAGCAGCAAAAGGAAAACCCGTTTGGGGTACTTGCCGGTTTGTTGCAAAAAGATTAGTTAACGTAATTCCATTTTAGGAGTAATCAGCCATGGCTGTACAGAAGAATAAGGTCACCCGTTCCAAGCGTAACATGCGTCGTGCACACGATGCTTTGACCAGCGCTACCTTGTCCGTAGATTCTACTACTGGCGAAACTCATCTTCGTCACCACGTGACTGCTGATGGTTTCTACAAAGGCCGTCAGGTAGTAAACAAAGACGCTGAATAAGTTTGTCGAAAAGCTATACCCTGGCGCTTGACGCCATGGGCGGGGACTTAGGTCCCCAACCCAGTCTCGAGGCAGCATTAGTCTGCCTCGATTCGTTTCCGCGACTTCGTTTGCAGTGGATTGGCCCCGTCAATCAGCTTCAAGGTATGTTGGCCCAAGTGCCAGTAGACCAGCAGCACCTGCTATCTCGCATTTCTATTGTTGGCGCCGACGATGTTGTCGAACTCGCTGACGATGTGCTTGTGGCTCTACGCCAAAAACAAGATTCCTCTATGTCTATTGCCCTGCAACGTGTAGCCGACGGTTTGGCTGACGCCTGTGTTACATGTGGCAATTCGGCAGCCCTTATGGCTTTAAGTCGCCAGTTATTAGAAACCCTGCCTGGTTTTGATCGCCCAGCTTTTGCTAGTCATATTCCTACTGCCGGTGCACCATGTTTGGTTGTGGATATGGGGGCTAACTTATCGCCGAGTGCTGATCAGTTGCTGCAGTACGCAATCTCCGGGCAGGTTCTAGAGCAGGCTATGCAGCCTAATTCACTAGTACAAGTTGGTTTGCTTAATATTGCCGCAGAAGCCGGTAAGGGGCAGCCTGAAGTGCAAGCGGCGCACGATCTGCTGTTAGGGCATGATGACGTGTCCTATTATGGCTTTATCGAACCCCAAGACGTATTTAAAGGTAAGGTTAACGTTTTAGTATGCGATGGCTATGCCGGAAACATTCTCATAAAGTCGGCTGAAGGCGTGGGTCAAATGCTGGGTGGTATGTTTCAATCTCTGGTGCAACAACAGGGCGATGAAAGTAATGACACCCAGGCTAAGCTCCTGCAGCCGTTGCAGTCGCGATTAGATCCGCGTAAGTTGAACGGTGCTTTCTTGTTGGGTTTGCAAAGTTTGGTAGTTAAATCCCATAGTTATGCCGATGCTACTGCTCTTGTAGCCGCAATAACCTCAGCTGTGCAATACTTAGAAATGCAGTTTACTGAGCAGTTGACTGGCGCCATTACAGAATAATATAAATAGAGACCTTTATATAAAGGTCTCTAATAGCTAATTAGAGAGACTTTATCTATGACTTCTACACTTGCCTTTGTTTTTCCTGGTCAAGGTTCTCAAACCGTTGGTATGCTTGCAGACTTATCCGGCGAATCTATTGTAATCGACACCTTTGCCGAAGCTAGCGCTGTTTTGGGCTATGATCTATGGGATCTAGTGCAAAATGACGATCAAGGTCAGTTAAACCAGACGCATATTACTCAGCCCGCGTTGCTTACAGCTAGTGTTGCCTTGTGGCGTTTGTGGTGTGAGCGTGGTGGCAAACAGCCAGCGTTTATGGCCGGCCATAGTCTAGGTGAATATTCGGCCCTTGTTTGTGCCGGTGCTATCGCTTTTGCTGATGCTGTAGCTTTGGTTAAAGCCCGTGGTGAGTTTATGCAAGCGGCTGTGCCAGCAGGGACAGGTGCCATGGCAGCGATTATTGGTTTGGATGATGATGGCATTGCTGCAGCATGTGAAGCATCTGCACAGGGTGAAGTGGTAGCGCCTGTTAATTATAATTCTCCAGGCCAAGTAGTTATTGCTGGTCAGGTAGCCGCAGTAGAGCGCGCTATGGCAGCATGTAAAGAAGCCGGTGCCAAGCGTGCCTTGCCTTTACCAGTGAGTGTGCCATCTCATTGCGAACTAATGCAGCCAGCTGCAGAGCAGCTAGCGGTACAGCTTGGTGCTATTGAAGTGACTATGCCAAGCATCCCAGTAATTCAAAACGTCAATGCTCAAGCTCCACAAAATGCGCAAGAGCTTGTAGCCAACTTGGTTGCACAATTGTACCAACCAGTGCGTTGGACGGGTTGTGTCGAGAATATGGCCCAACAAGGCGTTGAACTTATGTTAGAATGTGGCCCAGGTAAAGTGCTGACCGGCCTAACTAAGCGTATTAACAAAGCTGTAGCCGGTGCCGCCATCAATGATAGTGCCAGCGTGCAAAACGCCCTGGACATGTAGAGGAATAGATGATGCTGAGTATTGAAGGTAAAGTTGCTCTAGTTACTGGCGCTACGCGCGGTATTGGTAAAGCGATTGCCCTGCAATTAGCAAGTCAGGGTGCCACGGTTGTTGGTACTGCCACATCCGAGTCTGGTGCTGCTGCTATTAGCGCTTATTTAAATGCAGCTGGTAACGGCGGTAAGGGCATGATTCTTAATGTTTCTGATAGCGAGTCTGTTGAGTCTGTACTAAAAGAGCTAGTCGCTGAATTTGGTGCGCCGACAGTACTAGTTAACAACGCTGGTATCACCAAAGACAACCTACTTATGCGTATGAAAGAAGACGAATGGGATGCAGTGGTAAACACCAACCTAAGCTCCATGTTCCGTCTAGCCAAGGGTTGCCTGCGTGGCATGACCAAGGCGCGTTGGGGTCGTGTTGTAAATATCAGCTCTGTAGTGGGTTCCATGGGTAATATGGGGCAGACTAACTATGCAGCTACTAAGGCTGGCGTAGAAGGCTTTAGTCGCTCTATGGCCCGTGAAGTGGCCTCTCGTAACATCACTGTTAATTCTATTGCTCCTGGCTTTATTGCTACGGATATGACCGATGCTTTAGGTGAAGAGCAAAAAGATGCATTGCGCACGCAAATACCATTGCAGCGCTTGGGTACACCAGAAGATATTGCCTCCTTAGTCGGCTTTTTGGTGAGCGATGCTGGTAGTTACATTACCGGCGAAACCATTCATGTGAATGGCGGCATGTATATGGGTTAAGTCGATACCCCAAAAGGGCACGACTTAAGCTAATTAATTCTGTTTAGTTACTGTTAAAGGTTGAAATTTTCGTCAATTTGTTGATAATGGCCTCACTCTTCATAAGAGTTGCAAAATAGCTTAAAAGCCACCCAAACTGGCTGCCATTTTGAGGTCAGACCACGCATTATTGACGGCGATGGCGACACAAAAAAACCAATTAGGAACGACTATGAGTACTATTGAAGAACGCGTAAAGAAAATTGTTGCAGAACAACTGGGCGTTAAAGAAGACGAAGTGACCAACGCAGCATCTTTCGTTGATGACCTAGGCGCTGACTCGCTAGACACAGTTGAGCTAGTAATGGCCCTAGAAGAAGAATTTGAAACTGAGATTCCAGACGAAGAAGCTGAGAAGATCTCTACAGTACAGTCTGCTATCGACTACGTTAACGCCAACCAGTAAGGTTGCGTTAAAGTCGGTACTTTGTACTGCATTCAGAAAGCCGCGTCTAATTTTATTAGACGCGGCTTTTCTGGTTTTAAAACAAGCGTTTGCTTAAAGTTTGCTTGTAAGTTTGGCAAATTTGAGCGTAACAGCTAAAATGGTTCAGTTGTATTGGGTTGTTGTCATTAGACTAGAAAAGGAGCTATAAATGGGTCGTAGGCGTGTAGTAGTTACTGGCATGGGTTTGTTAACTCCCGTGGGCAATAACGTTGCTGATTCATGGCAAAATATCCTTGCTGGTGTAAGTGGGGCAGCAGACATAACAGCCTTTGATACAGAAGCTTTTGGTACGCGTTTTTCTAGCAGTGTAAAGGACTTCGACTTGAGCCCTTACATGCCACCTAAAGACGGCCGTAAAATGGATTTATTTATCCAATACGGTATGGCAGCAGGCATCCAAGCTATCCAAGATGCTGGCTTAGAAGTGACTGAAGAAAACGCCGAACGTATAGGTGTGGCCATTGGTTCTGGTATTGGTGGTTTGCCACTAATCGAAAAAACTCACGACGCTTTAAATAATAGCGGCCCTCGACGTATATCTCCATTCTTTGTGCCAGGCAGCATTATCAATATGATTTCTGGCAACCTGTCCATCATGTATGGCATGCAGGGGCCAAACATTGCCATTACTACCGCTTGTACTACGGGTACTCACAACATTGGTGCTTCTGCGCGTATGATTGCTTATGGTGATGCCGATGTAATGGTGTGCGGTGGCGCGGAAATGGCCACAACACCTCTTGGTTTAGGTGGCTTTGGTGCCGCCCGAGCTTTATCTACCCGCAACGACAACCCTCAGGCCGCCAGCCGCCCTTGGGATCGTGATCGTGATGGTTTTGTACTAGGAGACGGTGCTGGTGTGCTGGTCCTAGAAGAATACGAAACGGCCAAAGCCCGTGGTGCACGCATTTATGCTGAACTGTCTGGTTTTGGTATGAGTGGCGATGCTTATCACATGACATCACCACCAGAAAATGGCCGTGGTGCTGCTGCTTCTATGCGCAATGCCATGCGTGATGCTGGCTTAAATGGTGATCAGATCCAATATATCAATGCCCACGGTACCTCGACACCTGCTGGTGATATTGCTGAATCCAATGCGGCCAAGCTCGTGTTAGGTAGTGGGGCGGATCAAGTACGCATGAGTTCTACCAAGTCCATGATCGGCCACCTATTAGGTGCCGCCGGGGCAGTAGAAGCAGTGTTTAGCATTTTGGCCATTCGTGACCAAGTAGCGCCACCAACCATCAACCTAGACAACCCGTCAGAGGGTTGTGATCTAAACTATGTTGCCCATACCGCCCAAGAAGCCAAAATAGACGCCACCATGAGTAATTCATTTGGTTTTGGTGGTACCAACGGCACACTTATCTTTAGCCGCATATAGGTCTTATACATGATCTTGTACCTCAACGGCCAGGTAGCAACGGACTTACCCATAGGGGACCGCGGCTTGGCCTATGGGGATGGTGTATTTGAAACTATTGCTTTAGATGCCAGTGCGCAGCCACAATTATGGCAAACCCACTGGCAGCGACTTAGTCAAGGCCTTGTGAAGCTTGGCTTTACTAATGACCTCGATGAATTGTACGTCCAGATCTGCACAGATGTTAAGCATGCCTTAGGGGTTTGGGCTAATGCTAACTCGGCTAGCCAAGAGTCTCGTGGCGTACTTAAAATTACCATTACTCGCGGGGTTGGTGGGCGCGGCTATTTGCCACCAGAATCAGCCAGCCCAAACCGTATAGTACAAATTTCAGCTTGGCCACAAGGTCGTGAGCATGTTGCTACTGATGGCGCTCAAGTGCATGTTTGCCAACATGCGTGGGGGTGTAACTCGGCTTTAGCTGGCCTTAAACATCTCAATCGTTTAGACCAGGTATTAGCTCGCCAAGAATGGCGTGATGACATTCACCATGAAGGCCTGATGTGTAACCAGGCCGGTAACGTTCAGTCTGGTGTTATGAGCAATGTATTTGTGGAAAAGGACGGGGTGCTTTATACCCCAATTAACGACACCGCAGGCATAGATGGCATTATGGCCAAACAAGTGATGCAGGTTGCTAGAAGTCTTAATATTCCGGTCAAACAGCAGGCCTTTGGCCTCGATTTTGTTTATGCCAGTGACGGTGTCATGCTGACTAATAGCCTCAATGGCGTGTGGCCAGTGGTCTTGCTTGGCCAACAAACTTTCCCCATTACCGATACCTGTCGTCAAATTCAAGGCGCCTTAAAAAGTCAGCTGCAAGCTTCTACTGAGTCACTAGCATGCTAAAAAGGTCATTTTTATGGGGCTTTATCCTGTTACTCTTGGTATTGGCTAGCCTTAGCTACGGCGCTTGGCGTCAAGTACAAGGTTGGCTTTTTGAACCGCAGGTACTCACCGAAGTTAAACACCTTACCATCAAGCCAGGCACTGGTATGGTGACAATATCACAACAGCTTGAAACCATAGGCGTCACGCCTAATGCCTTGGCGCTACGTTATTACAGCCGCTTTTATGGCTTTGACCAAAACATTAAAGCTGGTGAATATACCTTTGCCGGACAAACAACCGCGCCGAGCATTCTTGCCAAATTAGTGGCAGGTGATGTGCAAAGCTATAGCATTACCGTGCCAGAAGGCTATACCTACGGACAGTTTATCGACATCTTGATGCAGCATCCGGTTATGCAAGATAAGCCTGTGCCAGATTTTGCAGAATGGGGCAAGGCCTCTAACAATGCCTCTGCAGAAGGCCTGTTGTTTCCCTCTACTTACGTATTTACTCGCAGCCAAACACCTACTCAGGTAGTAGAACAGGCTTGGCAAAGACAAACCCAAATCCTTGCGGAACAGTGGGCGAAAAGGGCAAAGAATTTACCTTATCAATCACCTTATGAAGCCTTGATTATGGCTTCTATTATTGAAAAGGAAACAGGCTTGGCCAGCGAGCGTGAGCAGATAGCAGGCGTATTTGTTAGACGATTACAAAAGGGTATGCGCCTGCAAACGGACCCAACAGTTATTTATGGTATTGGTGATAAGTTTGATGGCAATATCACGCGTAAACATCTGCGTGAAGCCACACCTTACAATACCTATGTGATTCGTGGCTTGCCTCCCACGCCTATTGCTTTGCCAGGGCTCAGCTCCATTCATGCAGCGCTACACCCGGATCAAGGTGACGCCTTGTACTTTGTGGCTCGTGGTGATGGTAGTAGTGCGTTCTCTGCTACCTTGTCGCAACACCAAGCCTACGTGCGACAATATCAGCTGAAAAAATAAATACACGGCGTCGATTGCTCTGCAATTGGCGTATAATGGCGTTTTTGCCAAGTTAATAAGTAAGGGAAGCAGTTTGTGAACAACGGGCGTTTTATCTCGATAGAAGGCGGCGAAGGCGCAGGTAAGTCTACCAGTGTGGCCTTTATTCAAGACTTCTTGCAAAGCCGAGGTATCGAGCTGGTTTCTACCCGCGAACCTGGTGGTACCCAATTAGCTGAACAGCTACGCCAATTGCTGCTTAATCACCACGACGAAAAAATTGATCCTTATACAGAGCTGCTAATGATGTTCGCCGCGCGTCGCCAGCATGTTACGCAAGTTATCCAACCGGCCTTGGCGGCTGGCAAATGGGTATTGTGTGATCGTTTTACTGATGCCAGCTATGCCTATCAGGGCTATGGCCGTGAACTGCCTCTAGAATTTATAGATAACTTGGCCAAATGGGTACATGGCGATACTAATCCAGACATGACCTGCTTGTTGGACCTAGATATTGAAGTAGGCATGGGCAGGGCACGCCAACGTAGCGAGTTAGACCGTATTGAATCCGAAGCTATGTCTTTCTTTGAAGCCGTACGCCAAGGCTATTTGAGCCGCGCCAAGGCAGAACCACAACGATTTCGTGTGATTGATGCCAGCCAAGATATTCCTGGTGTTGAGCAGCAGTTACAGCAAGCCCTTGAAGGCTTGTTAGCAGAATAGGTATAGCATGATTAGTGAAACTGTAAACCTACCTACCTGGCTAGACCCAAACTGGGCACGCTTGCAACAAATGCTGGAACAACAGCGTTTGCCTCATGGTATGGTACTGGGCGGTTTACCTGGCCTAGGTAAGCGACAGTTGGCGGAAGCCTTGTTGGCCAGGTTAATCTGTCAGTCGCCACAAAACGGCCATGCCTGTGATCAGTGTAAAAGCTGTTTATTACGTTTGGCTGGTAGTCATCCTGATATTAAACGCCTAGAGCCTGAAGATGAGGGCAAGGCCATCTTAGTAGACTCTGTGCGTAAGTTACAACCTTGGTTGGCAGCGACCGCACAACAAGGTGGTGCTAAGGTCGTATTAATCGAACCAGCTAACGAGCTCAACGTTAATGCTGCCAACGCCTTGCTAAAGAACTTGGAAGAACCAGGCCGAGATACTTATTTTTTATTATTACACCATTGGCCCAAGCCCTTGTTAGCTACTGTTCGTAGCCGTTGCCAAGGCCAAGATGTATTGCCACCTGAGCTTGATGCGGGCATTCAATGGTTAGCTGAGCAGCAACCACAAGCTAGCCAAGAAGACCTGTCTCAAGTAATGCATATGGCCCACGGTGCGCCCTTGTTGGCCCTGCGTTATCTGAAGCAAGAAGCACCAGCATTGCGGCATCAAACATTAGTGGATCTCACAGCTTTACTGCGAAACCAAACCAGTGTTGCACAAGTGGCCGAAACTTGGGTCAAAGCCCCTGTTAAACAGGTATTAGACTGGTGGCTTCAATGGCTACAAGACTTGATAAAGCTAAAGCAGACCGAAGATCCTAGCACGGTATTAAACCAAGATGTGGTGAAGCTATTGCAAGCCGTTGCCCGCAAGACGGACATGGCACCTATATTTGCCCTTTATGATGAAGTGCTACAGGCTCTCAATAGCTTGAATCAACGCCGCAACATCAACCAGCAACTGATGTTAGAACAGTTGCTGTACCGTTGGTATCAACTGATCTAATCCTTATTAATACAAATTCTACTCAAAGCCTTTACTGACTATGTTAATCGATTCCCATTGCCACTTAGATAAGCTAGATGTAAGCCACTATGCCGGTGGTTTGGATGAACTAATCACCACTACTCACGCTGCCGGCGTAACAGAAATGCTATGCATAGGTGTTAATACCCAGCAGTTTCCTTTGATGTTGGCACAGGTTCAGGATTATGAGTTTATTCATGCCTCGGCTGGTGTGCATCCACTGGGTGTAAAGGCCGATACAGATTGGGTTCTACTAGCGGAGCAGGCAGCCTTAGATAAGGTGATTGCAGTAGGGGAGACAGGCCTAGATTATCACTACGCACCAGAAACAAAAGACATTCAGCTTGATGCATTTATGCAGCATATGCGTATTGCCAATGAAGTTAAAAAGCCGTTAATCGTGCATAGCCGTAGTGCACGCCAAGACACGGTGGAGCTATTACGTGAAAACGCTAATCTTGATGTAGGCGGTATTATTCATTGTTTTACCGAAGACCAAGCTATGGCTGATGCCTGCTTGGACTTAGGTTTTTATATTTCTATTTCGGGCATAGCAACCTTCCGCAATGCCGATGCCTTGCGTGATGTTATAAGGCACTTGCCCCTAGATAGAATTTTGGTAGAAACTGATGCGCCATATCTAGCTCCTGTGCCACATAGAGGCAAGCAGAATGAGCCGTTATTCGTGTCTTATGTGGCGCAGTTTGTGGCGGACATTAAGGGCGTTAGCTTAGATGAATTGGCAACAGTGACGACCCAGAACTTCCACCGACTATTTGGCTTGTCAGAGTCGTAAAAATAATTTTCTTGTACCTTTGTTTATTTTGTGAATAATTGACTCTCTATAGTCACAAAATGGATTAAGTTCATATGAACTGGGGTATCGCTGCAAAACCAAAGATTCCGGAATATTTTCCGCGCGAAAAAGAAAGCCGTAAGGTGCGCGAATTTAAGCGCAGAGAAGAAGAAATCCTGGAATCTTCATTAGCGCTCTTCAAGACCCATGGTGAAGACAAGATTACCGTAGAAGTGATTGCCGATAGCGTAGGCATTGGTAAAGGCACTATCTACAAACACTTCAAATCGAAATCGGACATTTACCTACGCCTGCTAGGTAAATACGAACAAGACCTAAAAAGCCTCTTAGAAACCGAAGACTTCAGCGATCCAGAATCCATCTGGCGTAGTTACTTTGGCTTTCGTATGGGTGACCCTGAGCAAGCCATCTTATTTGGACGCTTAGAAGAGAAGTTAGTCAAAGACGGTCAGTACCAAGAAGCCGTTAAAATTATCCATGACGTACGCTCTGAGAATATGGAGATCCTAGCTAAGCTCGTGAGCAAACGCATCGATTCAGGCAAATTGGAGCCTGTGCCAGCTTATTTCCACCTTTCCGCATCATGGGCATTGGTACATGGCGCCTTGGCTTTGCATCAGTCCGACTATTTCCGCAATTACATAGAAGATAAAGAAGCGTTTTTTGAATTCTTGCTACAAATAGGCATGCGCATGGGCAACTTGGGTCAGACAGGATATGCACCGCAAGGTGATCAAGAAGGGCCTACTGCTGAGACTCCCGTAGAGCCAGGCAAGGCCTAATGAGCATGGATCTAAAAAGCCTAATCGGGGCAGCAGAACAAATGCCTGATTATCCTGTGCACAAATGGCAACCAGAACGACATGGCAGTATCGATATCAATATCAAGGCTGATGGGAGCTGGTGGCACGAAGGTAGTGTGTTCACACGACAAAAACTAGTGCAGCTGTTTAGCCGTTTACTGGCTTATCGCGATGGCCAGTACTGTTTAGTAACCCCCGTAGAACAGCTGGCTATCCAAGTAGAAAAACTACCTTTTGTTATTGTTAGCTGCCAACAGCTTGATGCCGGTGTTTGGCAATTTACCACCAGTGTGGGCGATCAGATGCAGTTAACTAACTCAGGTCAGCTACGTGTAGATATGACCAGGCCTGACGTTATCCCAGAAATACTCGTGCGCGATAACCTATGGGCCAGCTTGTCACGTCAGGTGTATTACGACTTGGCCTTAGCAGTAGAAACTATAGAGCGCGATGGTAAAACTATTGCGCAACTACAAAGTGGTAACTGTGTATATGATTTTGGTCTTTTAGAATAACTAGATTAAATGCAAAAGAGAGAGTAACAGCAATGGCAATTATTGAAGTGCAGCACAACTTAGTAAAACATAAACTGGGTTTATTGCGTCAGGCGAATTTACCATTGTTAGATTTTCGTCGCTTGAGCAACGAAATAGCATCATTGCTAATGGCCGAAGCTTGTGCTGATCTAGCACTAGAAGACACCTACGTAGATGGCTGGCAGGGAAGTCCTATACCCGTGCAATCTCTAAAACAGTCTGATCCAACACTTGTGCCTATTTTGCGTGCGGGCCTTGGCATGATGGATGGTTGTCTACAAATACTACCCACAGCAACCGTCAGCGTTGTGGGCCTATACCGTGATGAAGAAACTCTAGAGCCAGTAGCCTATTTTGATAAAGTCATACAGCATGTCGGCCAACGTAGAGCCATCATCATCGACCCCATGCTAGCTACCGGTGGTACCTTGCTGGCAACCATTGAACTGCTAAAAGCCAAAGGCTGTAAAGATATCGTTGGCTTGTTCCTAGTAGCTTCACCAGAAGGAGCTGCCCGTGTAGAAGAAGCTCATCCAGACGTAACCTGCTGGGTGGCCGGTATAGATGATTGCTTAAACGATAAGGGCTACATACTGCCAGGCCTAGGCGATGCTGGTGATAAGATTTTCGGTACTATGTAGTAGACTTATGGGGTCAGACTTCAGGCCTGACCCCATTTATACAAAGCAGATTACATATTTGGATAGTTTGGACCACCAGCACCTTCTGGTACTACCCAGGTGATGTTCTGGCTTGGGTCTTTAATATCACAGGTCTTGCAGTGTAAGCAGTTTTGGCCGTTTATTTGGAACTGTGGTTTACCGTTCTCGTCATCAATGATTTCATAAACACCTGCAGGGCAGTAGCGTTGTGCGGGTTCATTCCAGTTAGCCATATTCACGCCTAGCGGTAGGCTAGCGTCTTTAAGCTGCAAGTGACACGGCTGGTCTTCTTCGTGGTTGGTACCGGATAGGAATACGGAAGATAGCTTGTCGAAGCTGATTACGCCGTCTGGCTTAGGGTATTCAATGGCAGGCACTTGACTAGCAGGCTTCATTTCTGAGTAGTCCGGCTTGTCGTCTTTTAGGTTGATTGGTAACTTGCCTCCAAAGATGTTTTGGTCAACCCAGTTGAAGCTACCACCAATCCATGTGCCAAACTTGTGCATTGCGGCACCAAAGTTACGGGCACGGTGTAGTTCGTCGTACAACCAAGATTGCTTGAAGTTCTCGTCTAGTGGAAGTTGCTTGCCGCCTTCACCGCTAGCAGCGAGCTCAGTAAAGATGGTTTCTGCTGCCAACATGCCGGACTTCATAGCTGTGTGGCTACCCTTGATCTTGGAGAAGTTCATGGTGCCAGCATCACAACCAATTAGCATTGCGCCAGGCATGCTCATGCGTGGTAGGGCGAATAAACCGCCTTTTTCTACGGCACGTGCGCCGTAAGATACGCGGCTACCACCCTGCAAGTGTTGCTTTAACACTGGGTGGTGCTTAAGGCGCTGGAATTCGTCAAATGGGCTTAGGTGCGGGTTGTCGTAGTTCAAGTCTATGATTAGGCCAACAACTACTTGGTTGTTGTCACCGTGGTAGAGGAACCAACCACCACTAGCACCACCAGTTTGGGCTAGGCCGCTAGTTAGAGGCCAACCAGAACCATGTACTACAAGGCCAGGCTTGTGGTTTTCGGCAGGGATGTCCCAAAGTTCTTTAATACCAATACCGTAATGCTGGGATACAGTATCATCATCAAGGTTAAACTTATCAATAAGTTGCTTGCCTAGGTGACCACGGCAGCCTTCGGAGAAAATGGTGTATTTGGCATGCAGTTCCATACCTGGCATGTAACCATCTTTTGGTTCGCCGTCTTCACCAACGCCCATGTCACCGGTAGCAATACCTTTAACGCTGCCGTCTTCATTGTATAGTACTTCTGCTGCAGCAAAGCCTGGGAATACTTCGGCACCTAGGTTTTCTGCTTGTTCTGCCAACCAGCGGCAAACGTTACCAAGGCTTACGATGTAGTTGCCTTCGTTGTGCATTGGCTTAGGAATAAAGAAGCCAGGCATGCCAATACCTGATTCTGCACTGGTTAGGATGTGCATTTCATCTTTGGCTACAGGTGTGGATAAGGGAGCCCCCATTTCCTTCCAATCAGGAAATAGTTCATTTAAAGCCGTAGGCTCAAGGATTGCACCAGATAGAATATGCGCACCTACTTCAGAACCTTTTTCAACAACGCAAACAGTTAGTTCTTGTTCTTTCTCTTGGGCCATTTGAAGCAGTTTACACGCGGTGGATAGACCAGCAGGGCCTGCACCAACGATGACAACGTCAAACTCCATAGATTCACGTTCCACGGCATAACCTCTTTATTTAATTTGTTAGTTAGTATCGATACGAAGTAGTCGTACCATCTATAATATTAAGTGTAGGCAAGAACATATGCCAAGACTTGTGTTTAGCCGACTTATTTTGGCCTTTTATGACAAGGCTTGCAATGAAAACTCGTCAGTCTTGTGTTTACGAGCCTTTGCCCTTGAGCTCTGTTAAACTAGGCACCGATTTTATAAACACGGCTTTGAATATGCATATCCTTCTAGCGGCTGACTTTAGTCAAGCAAAAGTCATGGATCAGCTGCGACAATTGCGCTCTGGAGATCGGGTGCATTGTCTCGATGTGCGTCAGTTTCAAGTAGCGAAAGCCTTGCTCAAGGAATGGCGGTGGGCCAATATTTTAGTATTGCTACTGGGGCCTGGTAATCAGGTTATAGAGCAATATAAGTATCAAGCTAACGAACAGCAACAGGCACATCGCACGCAGCATAGGCAAGATCAAGAGCAGGTGGTTCAAGCCTTAGAAAAGGTGTTTGCCCATTGTAAACAGGTTGGCTTGCAGGTAGTGTCGTTTAGTGATGGATTGGTAGTAGTGCCGGAGCACTTGGCATCGGATCCTATGGCGTTGAGCTCGCCTGATGCGTTGGGTGTGAATGATTGTGAGGCTTACACCACTATTACAGAACAGCTAGAGACGTAACTGACTAGGTTGGCGGTAGTAGAGAGCGGTGAGAAGAGTAGGCGGAACCGGCCTTAAACGGCTCCGCTTCTGCTCGCTTAGGAATTAAGCGACTTCTTCTGCTTCTTCAATTGGGGTGCGTTTGCCTTGAGCAGCACCTTTGCGGCTTTGGATTTTAGATTTGGCTTTTTGTAGCTGAGTTTCTATCTTGGAGCTGAGTGCGTCGATTGCGCTATACATATTGTCGCCACTTGCTTTGGCGAAGATCTCGCTGCCGGTGTCGAGATGGAGGGTGGCTTCGGCAATGTCCTGCTTTCCGTCTTTGTCGATAGTGACTTGTATATTGGTGATGTGATCAAAGTGGCTTTCGTTTTTCTGAAGCTTGGCCATAATTCGTTCTTTAATGCCATCGGTGGCTTTGGCGTCGTGACGTGCTGTAATGTTCATTTGCATAATCGATTCCTTCTGATCGAGGGTTACAGGAAAAATGGTAACTAGATAGGGTCTCCTTTGTGGCTTTGTTTGACTGTGCTTTGCAGCGAGCCTGTATTAACTAAACCACAAGTAGGCTTGGAAAAAAAGACCGAACCGTAAATATTTTTGTACAACAAGTTACCTAGCTACTAGTGTATGCTTAATTAAATACGTCGTTTATTGAGCAAAATCAAGGAATTACCAGTGACCGAAAAATCTTTTGATGTGTTGATTTGTGGCGGTGGCATGACCGGAGCTGGCTTAGCTTCTGTGCTTGCTAAACAAGGCTTAACTGTTGCCGTGTTTGAGGCACAGAAACCGGCCGAGTTTGATCTGTCCCAAGCCTTTGACTTGCGTATCTCTGCGTTAAGTCCGCAAACAAAATCTGTATTGGAGCGCACCGATGCTTGGCAGAAACTACAAGCCATGCGCGCTTGCCCATACCGCCGCATGCGCGTGTGGGAGATGCAGGGCTTTGGCGATCTCACTTTTGATGCTACCCAAGTGCAAGCCTCTGAACTCGGACATATTGTAGAAAATCGTGTCACTCAGCTGGCTTTGTGGCAAACCATTGCCGATATGCCAGAAGTGACTGTATTGTGCCCCGAGAAACCAGTAAAAACCTATCGCCAAGGTGATCAGGTATTTGTCCACACCGAAGCCGGCAAAACCTACACCGGCAAACTATTGGTTGCCGCAGATGGCGGCCCGTCCATGGTGCGTCAGCAATTTGGTATTGGTGTTAACCGTGGTCAGTACGAGCAAGCGTGTTTGGTGGTATCGGTGAATACAGCGTTAGGTCAGCAAGACATCACTTGGCAGCGCTTTACCGCTACTGGCCCGCAAGCCTTCTTGCCTTTGCCTGGTCAGCATGGGTCTGTGGTTTGGTATCACCATGCCGACGAAGTGAGGCGTTTAAATAAGCTTAGCAACGAAGAATTGGCACAAGAGATTATGAGTCAATTTCCACAACAGCTTGGGCAAATTGAAGTCTTAGAAAAGAGCTATTTCAATCTGCAAAAGCAACATGCACAGGATTATGTGCAAGATGGTTTAGCCTTGATAGGTGATGCCGCACATATGATCAATCCATTGGCTGGGCAGGGCGTCAACCTAGGGTTTCAGGATGTGGCCTGCTTGGATGAAGTTATTGCTGATGCACGCGCTGCAGGCAAAGATTGGTGGCGAGCAGATGTATTACAGGACTACCAACAGCGTCGCCGTTGGGCAAACCGCCTGATGATGCAGTCTATGGATGCGTTTTATCACGGCTTTAGTAATGAACAAAGTGGTCTTAAATGGTTGCGCAACGGCGTTTTGGCTATGGCTAATTTGACGCCTATCAAACGTCAAGTGATTCGTTACGCTATGGGTATGCAGGATGTTACCTCCACAGCAGGCAAAGTATTAGGGCGTTGGGTAGGATAATTAGCCAATCTTGGTATTTGTCTGTGCTCAGGCCTTTTCGTGCAGTGTGTTTTTGCCTTATACTGTAGCCTAACTTTTTTGTTCTACACAGTTAAAAACAACAATATGAATGATCTTAAAGTATATTCCGCTCTCATCGTAGATGACGATGAAGTAAACCTAGAGATTCTTGCAGACTATCTTGAAGCTGCGGGGCTCTCTGTGATGACCGTCCCTGATGGTGAATCAGCCTTAGAAGTACTAGAAAACGTTGATTATAATTTTGACGTTGTTTTCCTTGATTGGATGATGCCTGGTATAAGCGGTCTAGAGGTACTGCAAAAAGTACGTGCCACAGACCGTATTAAGGACCTAGCTGTTATTATGCAAACCGCCAAAGCCAGTGATCGAGAACGTCGTGAAGGCCTAGAGGCAGGCGCAGATTTTTATCTTAGCAAACCCTTTGATGAAGGTACTTTTTTGGCCGCCTTGGAAACGATTATTCCTGGCGCAACCTTCGGTTAAGGCAACTTCAATTACACCACCACGCACCTGTCCGCAGTTCACGCAACAGGTGCGTTTTTATATGGAAAGGGTTTATGTCCAATACCCCTAGTGCACACCCCAGTTTTTCTTTTGTTCGTCAAGAAACCATTCAATCTTTACAACTAGACGCCCAGCTATACCAGCACAATGACACCGGTGCTATGCACATTCACTTAGATACTGGACAAGATGAAAATGTGTTCTTGGTGGCGTTTCGCACCATGCCCATGGATTCTACAGGCGTAGCACATATCCTAGAGCATACATCCCTTTGTGGTAGTGAAAAATTCCCAGTACGCGACCCATTCTTTATGATGATTCGTCGTTCTTTGAATACCTTTATGAACGCTTTTACTAGTAGTGACTGGACGGCTTATCCGTTTGCTAGCCAAAACTACAAGGATTATCAAAACCTTTTAGAAGTGTATTTGGATGCCACTTTTTTTGCTCGTTTAGATGCTTTGGATTTTGCCCAAGAAGGTCACCGTGTGGAGCTGGAAACGGCAGCAGACGGCACTGAGAAGCTTGCCTACAAAGGCGTGGTGTTTAACGAAATGAAAGGTGCCATGAGCTCACCTATCAGTCAGCTTTGGCAGAATGTTAGCAAACATTTGTTTTCATCCACTACCTATCACTACAACAGTGGTGGTGAACCGGTGGATATTCCAGATCTGACCCATGAGCAGTTGCTAGACTTCTACCGCGGTCATTACCATCCTTCTAACGCCGTGTTTATGACCAGCGGTAATATCCCAGCTGATGAGCTACAAGAACGTTTCCAAACTTTGGCTTTGCATAAGTTTGCAGCCCAGTCTATGGATCACTTACATATAAGTGATGAAAAACGCTACTACAGCCCTATACGTGTACAAGAAGGTTACGCTGTTGAACCGGGTGATGAGCTAGCTAAGAGTCATCATGTTATGGCTTGGTTGCTTGGCCACAGTACTGACTTGTATCAGCAGTTACAGGCTAACTTGCTATCCCGCGTATTGCTCGACAACAGCGCTTCACCATTGCGTAAGATACTAGAAACTGGCGGGGTAGGCAGTGCGCCGTCGCCACTGTGTGGCCTAGAAGATTCTAATCGTGAAATGACCTTTGTTTGTGGCGTGGAAGGTGCTGACAGACAAGAGGCTGAAGCCTTTGAACAGATGGTATTGGGTTGTCTTGAAGAAATCGCCGACGAGGGCGTCGATCACGAACTAGTTACCTCTGCTTTGCATCAGTTAGAGTTAAGCCAGCGCGAAATAGGCGGCGACGGCTATCCGTTCGGTATGCAGCTCATTCTTACTGCTATGCCTGCCGCTATTCACCATGGTGATCCTTTAGCTGCCTTAAATTTAGATCCCGTCATTGCGCGGTTGCATAAAGATATCGAAGACGCTGACTATATCCCACGTTTGGTGCGTGAGTTGCTATTAGGTAATCCACATCGTCTTACTTATAGCATGCACCCAGACGAACAGCTAGCGGGTTTCCGCGACGCTGCGGAAGAAGCTAGTTTAGCGGCCATGCATGATGCTATGGATGACGATGCCAAGCAGCAAGTAAGAGATTTGGCTGCCGCCCTTAACGAACGCCAAATGCAAGAAGACGACGCGGGCTTACTGCCTACAGTTACTCGTCATGATATTCCCGCCGATACGCAGATCCCAGAAGCTGAAACGGCCGTATATAACCAGCAGACATATTACCAAGCCGGTACCAACGGCTTGGTGTATCACCAGTTGTCTTTGCCGTGGCCCAAACTACAGGCTGGTGACTTGCCTTATTTGGGTTTGCTAGCTCAGCTATACACAGAAATGGGTGTAGGCTCAGACGATTACCTACAAACTCAGGGCCGTCAGGCAGCGGTATGTGGCAGCATCTCTGCCTTCTTGTCCAAGCGTGGTAGTGCTGATAGTGCCGATCAGCTAAAAGCTTATTTCACGCTAGCTATTAAAGGCTTGCTGGATAAGCAAGATGCCATGCAAGCATTGTTAAAAGACAGTTTGTTTAACTGCCGTTTTGATGAGCAGCAACGCGTGCGCGAACTAGTGGCGCAACTGCGCGCTAGACGTCAGCAAAGCGTGGTTAACGGTGGCCATAGTCTAGCTATGACTTGCGCTAGCCAAAACTTAAGTGCCGCAGCTAACATGGGCAATGCCATGTCCGGCCTCGGTGCTATTATCTGGTTGCAGAAGTTGGATGACAGCCTTGCCGACAACGCCGAACTAGCCAAACTCTGCGACAAGCTGAGCGCTTTGCAAAAACTTGTTATAGCTGGTCCTATGGAAATGGTAACCGTTGCCGAAAGTCAGCATCAACAAGAGCTAGAAGCGGCTATGCAAGAAGCCTTTGGTGTCTATACTGGCGCCGTAGATGGCCGTGTGTCCTGGGACTATCAACAGGCTCATATTAAGCATCTATGGACCACCAATACCCAAGTTAACTTCTGTGCCCGTGCATATAACACCGTGACATCGAGTCATGCGGACTCTCCTGCCTTGATCGTTTTGGGTGAGATCTTACGCAATGGCTATTTGCATCGTGCCATTCGTGAGCAGGGCGGTGCTTATGGCGGTGGAGCTAGCCAAGATAATAACGGCGCTTGTTTCCGTTTTTATTCCTATCGTGACCCGCGTAGTGCAGAAACGTTTGCCGATTACGATGGTGCAATTGCTTGGGCTACATCAGCGGATAGCATCAATGACCAGCATCTAGAAGAAGCTGTATTGGGCGTGATAGGTAGTCTTGATAAGCCAGGTTCTCCAGCCGGTGAGGCAATATCTGCACACCAAAATAATCTACACGATCGCACCCCACAATTACGAAAGAATTTCCGTAAGCGTATTCTAGACGTAACGGTGGCGGATGTGCTGCGAGTGGCAAACATCTATTTTGTGGATCAGCCTTGTTCAGAGGCGGTTGTTGGTCCTAAAGATCTAGCTGATAGCGATTACTTTAAAGAGTTTGAATTATATAAGGTATAAAAACCTGATTAACTGGTCAACTATTGTTGACCAGTGATTCCGTATTGGGTAGATTGTTTGTTAAAAATAAGACTGAGTAAAATATGTCTAGCACTAGTTCTGTAGAGAATTCGCCTCAAGTGTTGCTTGAAGTGCGTGCTCTCACCAAGAAGTTTGGCGATTTCGCTGCCAACCAATCTATCGATCTTGTTCTTGAGGCGGGTAAAACTCACGCTTTGTTGGGCGAGAACGGGGCAGGTAAATCCACCCTCGTTAAAATGATCTATGGTGCTCTGCAGCCTACCGCGGGTTCCATCATTTGGCAGGGCCAAGAATTGAAAATTGATAACCCGGCTACTGCGCGTGAGTTGGGTATCGGCATGGTATTTCAGCATTTCTCTTTGTTTGAAGCCTTAACCGTTGCCGAAAACATCAGCCTAGCTTTACCTCCTCAGCTTCGTACCCATGATCTGGAAGAACGTATTGCTACCTTGTCTAAAGATTATGGCCTACCGCTAAATCCTCATGCCCTTGTGGCAGACTTATCAGTGGGTGAACGTCAGCGTATCGAAATTGTACGTTGTTTGTTACAAGAACCTCGCTTGTTGATCATGGACGAGCCTACGGCTGTATTAACGCCACAAGAAGCTGATGCCTTGTTTGCTACGCTAAATCGTTTAACACAAGAGGGTTGCGCAGTTCTGTATATCTCTCACCGTTTAGAAGAAGTAAAGCAGCTTTGTCACGATGCCACTATCTTGCGTCACGGTGAGGTAGTTGCGCAGTTGGATCCGCAGGAAGAAACGGCATCTACCTTGGCTCAACATATGGTTGGCTCAAGTGTGCATGAGGTTCGCCGTCACGATAGTCACGAAGCTGGCGAAGTGTTGCTGCAATTATTGAATTTAAAACAGGCTTCCGATACACCCTTTGGGGTGGACTTGATAGACATTAATCTGCAGGTGCGTAGTGGCGAAATAGTTGCTATTGCTGGTGTAGCCGGTAATGGCCAAGGTGAATTGTTTGCGGCAATTTCTGGCGAACAAACTAACAAAGACTTTGATGCGGTGATTATTCAGGACGTATCCTGTGGTCAGCTGGGCATCAATGGCCGTCGTCAATTGGACACTGCCTTTGTACCAGAAGAGCGCAATGGCCACGGTGCCGTTGGTGACTTTAGCTTGACCGAAAATATATTGTTATCTCGTCATGCTGTTACCGATGGTGATGTGCCTGTACACAAAGGTTGGGCAGGTATTAATCAAGCTGAACTTAGCCGCATCAATAGTCATGTTGCCCAAACCTACGATGTGCGTAGTGCTAGCGTTGATGCCGAAGCCGGTTCTCTGTCAGGTGGTAACCTACAGAAGTTTGTTGTTGGTCGTGAGCTTGATCGTCAGCCTAAGGTGTTGGTGATTAACCAGCCCACTTGGGGTGTGGATGCCGGTGCGGCAGCGTTGATTCGCCAGGCACTAATCGATTTGTCACGTCAGGGTAGTGCTATCTTGGTGATCAGCCAAGACTTGGATGAAATCTTTGAGCTTGCCGATCGCATTGCCGTTATTTCTCGTGGCCAGCTTTCAGAAGCTCATGCTGCTAGTGAAATGACACGTGAGGAAATCGGCTTGTTGATGTCCGGTGCCCACGAAAAACCAACCAATACAGCCAGCGAAGGAGGCCACTAAGATGCAGTTGATATTAGAAAAACGCGCTCAGGCCTCACGCTTGATGCACTTTGCCTCACCGTTATTGGCGATCACTTTAACAGTTCTTTTGGGTGGTGTTGTCTTTGCTGCCATGGGTCAACCGCCTTTAACAGCGCTATATATCTACTTTATCGACCCTTTGACCAACCTTTGGTCCATTGAAGAAGTATTGGTAAAAGCCGCACCTTTGGTATTGATAGGTGTCGGTCTGTCGGTAACTTTCCGCGCTAACGTGTGGAACATTGGTGCCGAAGGTCAGCTTACAGCAGGCGCTATACTAGGCGCAATTATTCCTATTTTCTTTGCTGAATGGCAATCGCCACTAGCGTTTGTGGCCATGTTGGCTTTAGGTATGCTGGGTGGTGCTTTGTTGGCTGCCATACCGGCGTTTCTAAAGATCCGCTTTGGGGTTAACGAAATCCTAACTAGTTTAATGTTGGTTTACATCGCACAATTGCTACTTGATTGGCTGGTAAGGGGGCCTTGGAAAGATCCACATGGCTACAACTTTCCTAAGTCAGTAGCTTTTGATGGCTGGCATCTGATCCCCATGTTTGGCGATGGTCGTGTGCATCTAGGTTTGATCATAGCTTTGGTTACGGCGCTTATCTTGTACTGGGTAATGCACCGCACTATCAAGGGCTTTGAGGTACGCGTGATTGGTAATGCGCCGCGTGCTGGTGCCTTTGCTGGTTTCTCGCAAACCAAAATGGTGTGGTTCTGCTTCTTGTTGTCCGGTGGCCTTGCAGGCTTAGCTGGCATCATTGAAGTAGCTGGCCCTATTGGTCAGTTACAACCTAATATTTCACCTAACTATGGTTTTACCGCCATTATCGTGGCCTTCTTGGGACGTCTTAACCCCATTGGGGTGATCTTTGCCGGTCTATTACTTGCTATTAGTTATATAGGTGGTGAGGGTGTGCAAATTGAACTGGGCATTTCCGATAAAACGGCCCAGGTATTCCAGGGCATGTTGTTATTTTTTATTCTTATGTGCGATACCTTGATTCATTATCGCGTGCGTCTGCTTAAAGCCAAAGGAGGTGCACAATGAGTGCCTATGAAGCCATTATCTTAACCATTATCACGGCCTCTACGCCGTTATTGCTAGCTGCTATTGGTGAGTTAGTGGTAGAGCGCTCTGGCGTTCTTAACCTCGGTATCGAAGGTATGATGGTTATGGGGGCTGTGAGCGGCTTTGCTATGGCTCAGATTACTGGTTCAGCTTGGGTTGGGATATTGATGGCTATGGTTGCTGGTACCGCCATGTCGTTACTATTTGCTTTCATGACGCAAACCTTAGTCACAAATCAGGTGGCCACGGGCTTATCGATTACTTTGTTAGGCTTGGGGTTGTCAGGTTTGATCGGTAGTGGTTTTGTCGGTATGCCTGGCATTAAACTTGGCTATGTGTCCATTCCAGTACTAACAGACTTGCCTTATGTTGGTAAGCTTGTATTTGGCCAGGATCCTTTGGTGTATATCTCCCTTGGTCTTACGGTTGGTGTGGCCTATGTACTCAAACGTACTCGTATGGGGTTGATTATCCGTGCTGTAGGGCAAAATCATGATTCTGCCCACGCGTTAGGTTATTCGGTTATCAAAGTGCGTTACGCGTGTATTGCTTTTGGTGGCATGACGTCCGGTTTGGCTGGTGCCTACTTGTCATTGGTTTATACACCTCAGTGGATCGAGAATATGACCGCAGGTCGTGGCTGGATTGCCTTGGCTTTGGTAGTATTTTCTACTTGGCTACCAGGTCGTTTGGCGGCCGGCGCATACTTATTCGGTGGTGTTTGGATTCTTGGTTTATACGCTCAAGGTATGGGGATGGGTATCCCTTCACAATTGTTATCATCTCTACCTTATGTTGCGACCATTTTAGCTTTGATTGTTATCTCAACAAATCGTAGACTGTCCGTGATAAATACGCCGGCGTCGTTAGGGCGAGGATTTGTCCCTGATCGCTGATAATTTATGTCGGTTAGGCGTATAATCGCCTGACCACACAATAATAAAAGGCACAACTGAAGTGCCCAGTCTGGCATACGCCAGTTTTATAATACTGAGGAGAATTGTTCATGAAAAAGTTGTTTACTGCAGCCGCTGCAGTGGCATTAGCATCCGCTATGTCCGTATCAGCGTTTGCTGCTGACAAGTTGAAAGTTGGTTTTATCTACATTGGCCCTCCAGGCGACCATGGTTGGACTTACCAGCACGACCAAGGTCGTTTAGCTGTTGAAGCAAAGCTAGGTGATAAGGTTGAAACTGTATTTGTAGAAAACGTTCCAGAAGGTCCAGATGCTGAACGTACAATCACACGTCTAGCTCGTCAGGGCGCAGGCCTTATCTACACTACTTCTTTTGGTTACATGGATCCTACTCTTAAGGTAGCCAAGAAGTTCCCAGATGTTAAGTTTGAACACGCTACAGGTTACAAGCGTGCTGACAACGTAGCTACTTATTCTTCTCGTTTCTATGAAGGTCGTTATGTTATCGGCCAGATAGCGGCCAAGATGTCTAAGACTGGTACTGCTGGTTACATCGCATCTTTCCCAATTCCAGAAGTTGTACGTGGCATCAACGCCTTCTTGTTGGGTGCACAAACTGTAAACCCAGACTTCAAATTAAAGGTTGTATGGGTTAACTCTTGGTTTGATCCAGGTAAAGAAGCTGACGCTGCTAAGGTATTAATCAGCCAGGGTGCTGATATTATTACTCAGCACACTGACTCTACTGCTGCCGTACAGGTTGCTGCAGAGCAGGGCGTCTACGCATTCGGTCAGGCTTCTGATATGTCTGCTTTCGGTCCTAAGACTGTTTTGACTTCTATCATTGATGACTGGGCACCGTACTACATCGCACGTACTGAAGCGGCGTTGAACGGTACTTGGGAAAGCACTGATACTTTCGGTGGCATGGACTCAGGTATGGTTGGCATGGGCGCATTTGAAAACATGCCAGCTGACGTGAAGGCGATGGCTGAAGCCACTACTGCTGCTATCACTAGCGGTGAGCTACACCCATTTGCTGGTCCTGTTTACAAGCAAGACGGTACTCTAGCTGCAGCTGAAGGCGAAACTGTTGCCATCGGCGACCTTCTAGGTATGAACTGGTATGTACAAGGTGTAGACGACAAGCTATAAGCTAGTCTAAACCCTTATCCAAAAGGCCTCGCACAGCGGGGCTTTTTTGTGCTTGTTAGACAGTGTTTGGCCAGTGCTTGGTTAGTGTTCTAGGCACTGCTAAGCTGTCGCCGAAGCATGGCTTTTGTCGATGTGGCCTTAGCTCTATGGGTATTGACAGAATCTATCAGGGCCTGAACATTTATCTGTGTGGCCGATTATGACGCAGCCGAGCAGGGCTGCTAGATCATAGGAATAGCGCGAGGACTGTCTGAGGTCTGTCTTTTAGACCGAGTTCCGCAGCGCCCATGGACTAGCTGGATGCGCAGGGAAGCTGGCAAAGCCAGCCAAGGAACTAAGGCCATACAGATAAGTGTTCAGGCCATGCGGTTGCTTGGCACAAACGTCAATGTTAGTGCCACTAATTAGGGCGAAGATTTAGCTGCGAGACTTAGTCACGTCAATGTAGAGGGTAAGCTTTTGACCTGGTTGGATGTACTTCTTGAGGTCATCGTTCCAACGCTTGATATCATTGATGCTGACATTAAAACGCCAGGCAATCTTGGATAGGTTGTCGCCACTGCGTACCTTGTAAGTAAGCTTTTTGACCACCTGACGTGAACCGTCAGATAACTTGGTGCTAGGTACACGTGGCCACACATTTAGCTTTTGGCCAATTTGTAGTGGGGCACGCAGACCAATTTTATTCCAAGCAACGATTTGGTTAACCGTCACCTTGTACTGCTTAGCGATAAGCCAAAGGCTTTCACCGCTTTTGACCTTGTGTTCTATACGGTTGCTGGCATTCTTTTGAGATTGCTTTTGCTGATGTAAAAGCACCCGCTGTGCTGCGCTAAGGCTGTAGGCCTGGGCGTCCTTGCTGGCAGTTGGGATCAATAGTGGCTTGCCGGCTACAATCACGTTACCACGAATGTTGTTAAGGGATCGAATTGCATCGACAGAGATATTGTGACGCTTGGCCAGGCCTAGAAGGCTATCACCTTGTTTGATGGTGATACGACGCCATTGAATGCGCTTTGTGGCGGGTAAAGCATCGATTTTGGCGCTAAATGCGGCGGCCTTCTCAATAGGCAATACTAGCTGATGAGGCCCATCTGGGTCCGTAGCAAATTGGTTGAAACCAGAGTTGTAACGATATAGCTCTTCAATCGAGATATCGGCAAGTTCTGCGGCTAGGGCTAAATCGATTTGCGATGCAATGCCCACAATTTCAAAATGTGATTCGTTAGCAACGGTGGTGAGCTTGTCAGTACCTGCATGATCATAAATAACTTGGCTGAAACCCAGTAACTTAGGCACATAATGCATAGTTTCTTTAGGCAGGCTCAAGGACCAGTAATCGGTAGCCTTGCCTAATTTTTTGTTAGCCTTAATAGCTTTGCTAACGGTACCTGGGCCGCCATTATAAGCTGCAATAGCCAAATACCAATCGTTGTCAAAACGCTTATGTAGTTGGCTTAGGTACTTAATCGCTGCGCCAGTGGATGCGACTATGTCACGGCGACCGTCGTACCACCAGGTTTGCTTTAAACCAAACATACGGCCGGTAGATGGGATAAATTGCCAGGCACCGGCAGCGCGGCCGTGGGAATAGGCAAAGGTATCAAATCCACTTTCAATAAAAGGTAGTAGGGCAAGTTCGCCAGGCAAACCTGCTTCTAGAACTTCACTTAGAACATAATGATAGTAACGGCTTGAGCGTGCGGTTACCTTTTGCATGTAATCCGTTCTTTTTCGGTAGCGGGCATCATAAGGTGCAATACGTGAAGCAATGGCTGCTGTTTCATCAATGTCTGGTAAGCTAAAGTGATTGGCGGTTATTTGCCATAGGTCCAAAATTGGTGGGGGTTGTACAGGCTCAACCGGTAACGCTGGCTCGATAACTACAACTTGTTCTAGGTCGATTGCGGCAGCTTGGGGTAGTGTATTAGTAGCGTCAGTAAATTCAGTAACTACAGGAGTTTTAGTAGTTTCAACCACAAGTTGTTCTGGCAAGCCTAGTTCAGCATATGGCTTAGCCAATAACTGAGCAGCAGTGTCTTGTTGTTCGGATTCTATGGTTGGCTCAGTTTCGCTAATATCTTCGCTACTGAATCTGATAACGTCAGCTTGCTTCGTTGGTGGGCTTTGTTCAACTGCTGGTTTTGCTAGCGTTAGTTGTATTTCTGGCGTTACGTCGACAGAAGGAGAGTCCTCAAGGGTGCGAGGTGAGAACATTTGGCGGGCTGCTATTTGCTGCTCGGTAGTTAGCTCGGTAGCTTTAACGGCAACTTGTGTTGGTAAGGTTTTTTGCTCAGCTGTTGTACCTTGTGCGATTTTTGGTTGTACACTATTTTGCTCACAAGCTGACAAAACCAATGTCATTGATGCAACAAGCCAAAAACGGCTAGTGCGGGTAAGCGGGGTTTTACGTTGTAAGCTTGGGAGTCGAGGCATGGACAAAGATGTAGCACAAAAAAGAAGTGCCTAATTTTAGGTATAGGTACGTCATATTGCAAGAAACTAGGCTACTGATGCCAAGGTTTTCAGCCTTTTTTGCCTATAAAGGGCCTGACATTGGCTTAAAAGTTGTTTTTCCATTCTCTTAAGGTGGCAAAGACGTCGGCCTGACTATCGAGTTTGCTTTCGGCTCTTTGTTGAGCGGCAACAATAACACTAGGTATATGGCAGCGTACAAAAGGATTGATTAGGGCTTCTGTAGCAAGTTGCGTGGGCAATGTTGGTGTGCCTGTTTGGCGTAATTTCTGGGCTTGCTCAATAGCTTTCTGTATATCTAGATTGTCTGGTTCAACGGCCTCGGCAAAAGCCAAGTTGGCTAAGCTGTATTCGTGCGTAGGATAAGCCAAGGTGTCAGCAGGCAAAGACATTAGAGTGTGCAAAGAGGCGTGCATTTGCGGCATAGTGCCTTCAAACACGCGGCCACAGCCACCAAGAAACAAAGTGTCACCACAAAATAGGTGTTGGTTCTTAGCGTCATGGTAGGCAACATGATCAAGGGTATGGCCTGGAATAGTGAGCAGCTGGAAGTCCTGAGCTAATACATTAATACTATCTTTGTCTTGTAGTGGATGATTAATGTGGGCGCAAGGGGTATCGGTACCGCCGTAAACCGGCATATCGCCTAAGGTGTCGATAATCTTGGTAATGCCCCCTGTATGGTCAAAATGGTGGTGGGTTACTAGTATGGCGACTAGCTCATAGCCATTTTCTTCAATAAAGTCGAGTACGGGTTGGGCGTCACCTGGGTCGACAACAGCCGCTTTTTTTTGCTGTGCATCAGCGATACACCATATATAATTGTCGTCAAATGCAGCAAGTGGTGTAATAGTATTTGTCATTTGTGCCTCAGGTACTTATCGCTTATATTTTACAAGCCTATAGTTGCTTGTAACGACTAGCAAGTGGAAGTGTTTAAATTATGCAAATTCGTGGTTTAACAAGCTATGACCAAGAACAACTAAGCTTTGAAGAATGGTTGCGAAGCCCCCTTGGTCAAGCCTTATTAGAATCAGAAAATCATGAGCTAGGCAGCCATTTAAAACAATGCTTTGGCGTCTATCGTGTACACGTGGGCCCTGGCTCAGATTGCGCAGCACAGCTTTCTGCCAATATGCCCCGTACTATCTTGCTAGGCGCTCACGCCGGTATGGATACGCAAGTTATTATGGACCCCCATAATTTGCCCTTGGCTAATGACTCCGTGCAGGCATTGGTTATACAGCACGTCTTTGATATCTCCCAAGATCCCCATGATATGCTGCGCGAGGCAGCAAGAGTAGTGATGCCCGGTGGGCGCATGATTATTTGTGGTTTTAATCCATACAGCTCATGGGGGTTGTGGCGTGCTCTGCGTATGCATCGAGGCTTTCCATGGAAGAACCGTTTCTTGTCTGCTCAGCGCTTGCAGGACTGGTTGAGTCTATTAAATTTCAAAGTAGTCGAATGTAGCCGAAGTTTTTACCGATTACCTATAAATAATCACAAATGGTTGCAGCGTACTGTTAAAATGGAACGCTTGGGGCAGGGGTTCGCCAAACGCTTTGGTGCTGTGTATGTCATGAGCGCTGTTAAGCAGGAAACGCGTTTGCGCAATCACAAGCCATCTTGGCGTGCCAAGATTAGACGCCCGCAATTAGGTTTAGCAAAAGTAGATGGCCAAGTTAGGTCGAGACAAAAGTAATGGATGAGATTGAAATGTTCACGGACGGTGCCTGTAAAGGTAATCCGGGGCCAGGTGGTTGGGGCGTACTAATGCGTTACAAGCAACAAGATAAGCGTTTACATGGTGGCGAGATACTCACCACTAACAACCGCATGGAGCTAATGGCCGCGATCAAGGGCTTAGCCGCCCTCAAGCGTCCTTGTGTTGTACAGCTTACAACTGACTCCCAGTATGTGCGCCAAGGTATTACCGAGTGGATTCACGGCTGGAAAGCCAAAGGTTGGATGACCGCTGCGCGCAAGCCAGTAAAGAATGCCGACCTATGGCAACAGCTAGACCAACAGGTACAAAAACACGAAGTGCACTGGCACTGGGTGAAAGGCCATAGTGGTCATGAGGAAAACGAAATTGCCGATCAGCTAGCAAACCTAGGCGCTGCAGAGCAGGTATAGGGTTGGTTACTGGTCGCTTATAATTGATAAGCTAAGATTATCTTAGTAAACATGAGAGTGTAACAGTGGGAAGAATAGTCGTACTAGATACGGAAACTACAGGCCTTGACCCTAAACGGGGTGACAAGCTGGTAGAAATTGGTGCCGTGGAGATGATTAACCGTCGTCTAACGGGCAACAACTATCATCAATATATACAGCCAGAACGTGATGTACCCATGGAAGCCCAGGCTGTACACGGTATCACAGAAGAGTTCTTGGCCGATAAGCCTGTATTCGCGGCTGTAGCTGATGAGTTTTTGGCTTATATCGATGGTGCTGAGCTAATTATCCATAACGCGCCTTTTGACGTTGGCTTCCTTGACAACGAGTTAGGCATGCTAGCCAAAGCTCGTGGTACTAAGTTACCTAAGATTCGTGACATCTGTGATGTTACCGATTCCTTGATTATGGCGCGTCAGAAGCATCCTGGGCAAAAGAACAACCTAGATGCCTTATGCCGACGTTACTACATAGATAACGGTCACCGTGAGCTACACGGGGCCTTGTTGGACTCCGAGATACTAGCAGACGTTTATCTTGCTATGACCGGTGGTCAAACCAACTTGCTGCTAGCCGGCAATGACGCCGAAGCGGGTCAAGGCGATAACGCTAAACAAGTGCAGACCCGTGTTGATGGCGGTGGCCTAACCGTAGTGTATGCTAGCAGTGAAGAGCTGATAGCTCACGCTGATAAGCTTGAAGTGGTAGCCAAAGCCGCTGGTGGTTCTGCTATGTGGACTGAAGTAGAAAGCTCTACTGAATAAAGCTATAAGCGAGGTCGGAGCTGAGGTCTGGCCCTATAAGCACCTAGATACGAAAAAGCCGCTCAATTGAGCGGCTTTTTTTATGCTTGGACGTAACTCCTAAATGCGCTTAGATAAAGTTAAGCACAGCAAAGTAACCCATCAGACTCATGGTGATGGTATAAGGTAGAGCCATGTATACCATGGTGCCGTAAGACAAGCGAATCAATGGTGCCACAGCAGAGGTCAACAAGAACAAGAAGGCAGCTTGACCGTTAGGCGTTGCCACACTTGGCAAGTTAGTACCAGTGTTGATAGCAATAGCTAGGGTATCAAAGTGTGCACGATCAATAGTGCCGGCATCAAACGCAGCCTTAACTTCGTTGATGTAGATAGTGGCTACGAACACGTTGTCACTGATAGCTGACAAGATACCGTTAGCTACGAAGAATACACTTGGCTGTACGCCGCGCTCTAGGCTCAATACGTAATCGATGATTGGGTTGAACAGGTGCTGTTCATGAATCACGGTTACGATAGAGAAGAAAACTACCAAAAGGGCGGTAAACGGTAGAGCTTCTTCAAAAGCATGACCAATTTGGTGTTCTTCAACAATACCGTTGAAAGCAGTCAATAGGATGATGATCATCAAACCAACTAGACCAACCTCAGCAATGTGGAAAGCCAAAGCGAATACAAGTAGCAAAGCCACGATACCTTGAATTATCAAAGCAGCCTTGTCACGCAAGGTGCGCTTTTCCTTTTCACGAGTAGCGAATTCTTCAAGAACTGTGCGTACTGCATCAGGTAACTGAGCGCCGTAACCAAAGATTTTGAACTTCTCAGTAACGATACAAGTTAGGATACCAATGCCAAATACAGGTAAGGTAACTGGAGCCATCATTAAGAAGAATTCAACGAAGTTCCAGCCAGCTTTCTCGGCAATAAGTAGGTTTTGTGGTTCGCCTACTAGGGTCATTACGCCACCTAGTGCTGTACCAACGGCACCGTGCATCATCAAGCTACGTAGGAAAGCTCGGAACTGTTCTAAATCTTCACGATGATGTTCATGCAACAAGTCATCGTTGGCGTGGTCATGGGCGTGAGAACCAGCTTGTGATGCCGCCTTGTGATAAACACCGTAGAAACCAACAGAAACACTGATTAGTACCGCTGTTACTGTTAGCGCATCCAAGAAGGCAGACAATAGGGCAGCAGACATGCTGAACAGCAAAGACAATAGCATTTTGGAGCGCACACCTACTAGCAAGCGGGTGAATACATCCAATAGCATGTCTTTCATAAAGTAGATGCCAGCAACCATGAACATCAACAACAAGATAACTTGTAAGTTAGCTGATACTTCGTGGTAAACACCGTATGGAGATGCTAGACCAATGGCGATTGCTTCAATGGCTAGCAAACCACCTGGCTGAAGTGGGTAGCACTTAAGCGCTAGGGCTAAAGTGAAAATGAATTCAAAAATTAGTATCCAGCCAGCAATAGTTGGACCGGCAGTAGCCATCAGGATTGGGTTGATAATTAGGAAACCTAGAATTACCTGCTTGTACCAAGTAGGCGAATTACCTAGGAAGTTTGCCTGAAAAGCCTGAAACAGGGTGTTGGCTTGTTGCATAAGAGCGGATCCTATAATGATTTATAATTTATTCAAACTGGACACTGTCGGGCACTTGTAGGTAGCAAGCAGTGATGTGTTAAACTTTGATTTGGCGCAACATTTTACGTGTTTAAAGCGCTTTAATCAATGTGACACTATGCACCAAAGGTCTAGTTTTTATGCATATAAAGAATAGAAGTGAAGCTACATCAATAACCAGCCGTTATATCTATATGCAAGGCGGCAATATTATGTCTGCCACTGAAGATACTTGGCTGCATACTGAGGCTAGTCAACTAAGCCATGTGGCTTGGCTGGAGCAACCTTTGTTCGTTGCGGAACTTGATGGCGAAGACGTGTATCTACAGGTATTGGAATCTGATCAAGAATGCCAGTTAGTTTCTCACCATGGTCGTGAAATGATGTCGGTACTGCCTGCAGCTCAGGCAGATTTGCTGGCCAGAGCCTTACAGCTTTCGCATTGGTTACGGGATCATCAGTATTGCGGCCGCTGTGGTCAGGCAACGCAGTTACACAAGTCTGATTATGGCATGCACTGTGAGACTTGTGCTCATACACAGTATCCACGCTTATCACCTTGTGTCATTGTTGTGATCACAGGCCCTAAAGGCATTTTGTTGGCGCACAATACGCGTTTTCCTGCCGGTCGTTTTAGCGCCTTAGCGGGTTTTGTCGAAGCCGGTGAAACTATCGAGGCAGCTGTGCATCGTGAGGTTAGGGAAGAAGTGGGTATAGAGATACGTGACTTAGAGTACGTGGGTAGCCAGTCTTGGTCATTCCCCCATTCATTAATGATGGGCTTTATGGCCACTTACGAGTCAGGTGAAATTCAGGAAGATGGTATAGAAATTGATGAGGCAGACTGGTTTAACCCAGACTGCCTACCGGATTTGCCGCCCAAGTTCTCGATAGCACGACAACTTGTTGATATAGGCCTGGCAAAATCTGTTTAAGCTTAGCTTAGATCAAACAATTGGCTTAGGCGGGTGCCTAGCATAACGTCGCCTTCAGCTTTCAGGCGGCCACCCATAAAGGCTTGCATGCCGTCTAGTTCGCCAGTCACGATCTCTTTAAGCGTGTCTACGTCCATTATCATGGTGATATCTGGATCATCGTGTTCACCCATGGATGCTTCACAAGCTTCGTTTTCAATAGTAATGTAAAAATCGTCGTCGCCGTCAATCATGAACTGAAAGGTTGCTTCTAGATCGTCAGCTTCGTCTGCGTTGAATGCACCAGCTAGACGCGCCATAATTTCTGCTACAGCCATTTGGATATCCTATGTTTGGATTGATGAAAAACCTGATTCTAGGCTTTATTAGTGAAAAAATCAAACAGTCGTTTGAAAATTAATTTAAAGCCTACCATCTATAGCTTGTTATCTTATCTAATCACCACTATAAAGTAGGTCAGAAGGATACTTTTCCGCGCATCAACAACATACATGCTTCTCTTTCGAGGATATCAGTTTGGAATTTCTACAAGAATACGGTTTGTTTTTGGCTAAGGCTGTTACGGTGGTTATCGCTATAGGGGCTATTATCGGCCTTATGGTGGCTGCCGGTCAGGCGCGACGCACACCAAAGCAGGGCTATATTGAAGTACGTAAATACAATGAAGATGTCGAAGACATGACTGATACCATTGAAGATTTAATCATGGATAAGTATCAGCTTAAGAGCCGCCGCAAAGCTCAGGACAAGCAGCTTAAAGAAGAAGAGAAGCAAGCTAAAAAACTTGCTAAGCAAAACAAAAGTAAGTCTGATGACACTCCAGTCGAAGTTAAACCGCAGCACTACGTACTGGACTTTGATGGCGACATTCGCGCTTCCGCAGTAGAAGAACTGCGTCAAGAAATTACCGCTGTTTTATCCGTGGCTCAGCCACAAGATGAAATTGTTTTACGCCTGGAATCTGCCGGTGGCATGGTACACGCCTACGGCCTTGCCGCGTCACAGTTAGAACGTATACGTGCAGCTAACCTTAATTTGACCATTTGTGTCGATAAGGTAGCTGCTAGTGGTGGCTATATGATGGCCTGCCTTGGCAACAAGATCGTGGCGGCACCGTTTGCCATCTTAGGTTCTATCGGCGTTGTGGCCGAAGTCCCCAACATTCATCGCCTACTTAAGAAACACGACATCGACGTAGACGTACTTACAGCGGGCGAGCATAAGCGCAGCCTAACGGTAATGGGTGAGAATACGCGGAAAGGCAAAGACAAATTTATGGAAGACCTACAAATCACTCATGATTTGTTTAAAGACTGGGTTGCCCAGCAACGCCCACAAGTGAATATCAAAGAAGTGGCAAATGGCGATGTTTGGTACGGCCAGCAAGCGTTAACAAACAACCTTGTTGATGCCTTGGGCACATCCGATGATTACTTACAGCAACTAGTGAAGCAAGACGCTTCGGTTATTTTGGTTAGCTACGAAGAAAAGAAAAGCGTGGGTGAAAAGCTAGGTTTGGCCGCATCTAGCGTAGTTGAAACCGTTTCTACACGTCTGTGGAGCCAAAGCCGCAACACCAATATTCACAGCTAAACCAGTAGTTAGACAAATGCTTAGGCTGGCTTTAGCCAAACGGCGGTGTCGTGGAATACGGCACCACCGTTAGGGAAGGCTTCATGAGCACTAGTTAGCAAATTAATCCCAACACCTTGTTTAAAAGCCTTGTTAGGCCACAAGCTTTCGCACACAAGGGTTCCTGGTAATATGCCTTTGGTGGCTTTAGCCGGTATGACAAGCGAACCATGTCGGTTACCAATCATCACTTCGGCTCCATCCTCTAATCCTAGATCTTTTAAATCATCTACATGAATCAGTAGGTCTGCACGTTTTTCCAGTTTCTGACTAATAGGTGATTCGTTAAACGAGGTGTTTAAAAAATGCCTTGCTGGAGCGGTTATCAAGCGCCACTGTCGATCACCAGCAACTTCATCAGTAATCGCCACGTGATCGGGGAAACCTGATAGTTTAACCTTGCTGCGCGGTATCTTTTGCCAGCCATGGCGGAAGTGAAACTTGCCATCGGCATGGCCAAAGCCGTCTAAATAGTGAGCAGTTTCAAATGGCAAAGCACAATCAATCCAATTGTCAGCTGACATCTTGGCCCAATCTAAGCCACTGCGCTCCACTAAATCTTTAACTAGCTCTATATCACTCATATAAAAAGCTTCTGACGTGGCGCCAAGGCGCTTGCCAAGCTCATTGATAAGCCAGTTGTTACTGCGGCACAAATCAGGGCCATCGATCACTTTTCGACCTAGCTGTAGGTGAGTATGGCCACCGCTGGCATAAATGTCATTGTGCTCAACAAACATAGTAGCGGGTAATACGAGATCAGCCATAGCGGCTGTTTCTGTCATAAACTGTTCATGCACACATAGCCAAAGGTCTTCTCTGGCCATGCCTTGGTGTACAAGTTTTGATTCTGGCGCCACCACCATAGGATTGGTGTTTTGGATCAACATCGCTTTTATAGGACCTTGGCCCTGTAAATCGTAGTCGCTACCTGTGAGTATGGGGCCAATACGGGACTGATCTAGGTATCTGCCTCTAGGCGTAGGCAAGTCTGCACCAACAACTAGTCGCTGGTTAATTGGATAGAGCCCACCATTACTATACAGCGCACCTCCGCCTAGGTGTTGCCAAGCGCCTGTGACAGCAGGCAAACATGCTGCCGCATGCATATTGAAAGCACCATTACGGGAACGCGTAAAACCATAGCCTAGACGCAAAAAGGACTGGGGGGTAGCGCCGTAGAGTTGGGCGAATTCAGCTATTTGCGCAGCCGGAACGCCAGTGATATCAGCCGCCCAATCAAGATCTCGATGCTTCACATGTTCGGCTAAACCGTGTGGGTCGTCTGTGTATTCTTCTAAGTAGTCCCAATCTACCAAGTCATTGGCAAACAAGTAATGCATAACTCCGGTCGCTAGGGCGCCGTCAGTACCAGGGCGTAGCATGAGGTGTAGATCGGCTTTTTTAGCCGTGGCCGTTTCATAGGGGTCAATGACAACCAATTTAGCATCGTTATTAATCTTGGCTTTGGTAATGTGGTGCATAAAATTGATTTGTGTATGTACAGGGTTGCCACCCCAAACCACAACTAACTTGCTATGCTTTACTTCACGCGGGTCAACGCCTCGTTTGGCGCCCGTTGCCGCTATAAAGCCAGCATCAGAAATACCTACGCAAATAGTAGACTTCTGACGTGTATAGCCCAGGGCTCGGGTCAAACGGTTAATGCTATCCCTTTGTACCAAGCCCATAGTGCCAGCGTAATAATAAGGCCAGATGGATTGCGCACCATGTTCTTTGGCAATGTTACGAAATCGGTCAGCCAAAATATCTAATGCTGTGTCCCAATCAATCTCGCGATAGGATTCTTTGCCCACGCCCTTAGGGCCAACACGTAGTAGGGGGCTTGTCAGTCGGTCAGGATGATGCACGCGGTCTGCGTAACGCGCTACCTTGGCGCATAGTACGCCTTGTGTGTAGCTATTGTCCTTGGACGCGTAGACACCACCAATGGTGTTCTGATCTAGACGTTCCACTTGCAGAGCGCAAGTGCTAGGGCAGTCGTGAGGGCAGGTTGTGGCTATTCTGGGCATGGTGGTTTTATTTGTTCTGCTTGTATCAGGCAGAGTGTACAATAGTCTGTACTTTTTGCCATCCAAAATATCACCTATGCCTCAGTTCCATCATTGGTCCGACTTTACCCAGTATTGGAGACAGCTTCAGTCCCAAGCTAGTCGTGGACTATTGGTTCTTGAGGAGTGCGCAGAAACCTATCAGCAAACACTGCCTAAACTGGTTGCTGAGGCAGACTTATCCGGTGTAAGCGTCAACCTGCCCGATAGTGATTTGCTAGGTGTGCGCAACATCAAGCCGCAACAGGCAATACAGTACTTGGGGCGTAGTCACAACCTAGTTATCTACCGTGCCTGTGACGAATTCAATGTTAATAGTTTTAGTGCCCTTTGTGGCACCTTAATAGGGGCTAGCTTAGCTGTATTGATCGTACCTGCGGGTGAGCCTTGGCAAGAGCAATTAGACGCTCAAGGGGCTGACTATGGCTATAGCGCGGATACAGTTAAATCGCCCTTTAAAAACTGGTGGCAAGGTTTATGGCAGCACCAGCGTGGTGTTATGCAGTTGTCTAAACAAGCACAGCAGAACCTAGGTAACGCGGATGTTGATATGCCGACGCTGCCCGCAATTAAATCTGCGCCTGATCTAACATCGATTAGTTTGCTGCCAGATCAGCAACAATTGCTTGGCCAGTTAGTTGAACTGGCAGATTTGGCTAGCCCCTCTAACAGGCAATTAATTTGGGTGTCTGGCGCAAGAGGCCGGGGTAAAAGCGTCGCTGTGGCCAAGGCTCTAGAGCACTTAGCAGCTAACGGCATCGATTCACTAATTACTAGTGCTGCCAGTCAAACGGCAGGGGCTGTGTTGCATCAACATGGTGACCAAGCTCGTTACTTGCCCATTGATCAGTTGTTACAACATACGCCAGCCCAACCGAGCAGTTCTATACTGGTTGTTGAAGAGGCGGCAAGTCTGCCGCAAGCCTTGTTGCAAGCCTTAATGCAGCGCTTTTGCTTATTGGTGTTAGTGAGTTCTAGTGATGGTTACGAAGGCACCGGCCAAGGTTTGTCATTGAAACTGCCAGCGTTGGCTCAACGTCATCATTTCGAGCTAAGCCAAATAGAGCTAAGCCAACCGATTCGGTGGCAAGCAGGCGATCTGTTAGAAGATCTTATTCAACAAAGCTTTTTAGCGCCGGTATTTCCGCAAATGAGTTCCACGTTAGATATGGCGCGTGTTAAATATCGTCAGTTTAGCGGCGCTGAGTTAGCCCTACACAGTGCGTTATTGTCCCAAGTATACGGTCTATTGAGCTTGGCGCATTATCAAACCACACCCCAAGATTTGCGTTTGCTGCTAGATCATCCAGATCTGACTAGCCATTGTTGGTTGGACCAGCAAGGTAATCTCATTGGCGTTGCTTGTCTAATGGCCGAAGGTAATCTAGCAGCTGATTTAAGCGTGGCGGTGGCCCGTGGACAAAGGCGGGTAAAAGGTCACTTGCTAGCACAAATATTAGCGCAACAGGCAGGTTGTGCTGAGGCTGCCCAGTTGTCTATGCAGCGTATTCAGCGTATTGCCGTGCATCCTAATCTTCAGGGACAAGGCATTGGGCGTGCTATGTTGCAGCAAATAAAGGGGTTTTACCAAGCTTCAGGGACAACCCAATGGCTGGGATCTAGTTTTGCCGCCGAGCCGGATGTGATTCGCTTTTGGCAAACAGCAGGCTACCAAGTAGTGTGGGCGGGGCAGCGCCTTGATGCTGCTACAGGTTTGCCAAGTGTGCAGGTAGTATTACCATTGCAAAGCCAAGGCTCCAGGCTATGTAAGTTGTTACAGGCCAACTTCTATCATTACTACGGTCAGTTATATTGGGTTTCACCGCTAAGCCAGGCCATCTTGGCTTTGCTGGCGCCGGCTTACCGTGGTGTGCCTAGTGAATTATTGGTAAATCTGATTGACCAGGTGGCCAACTACCATGGCAATGTCTATGGCGTCCAAGGATATTTGTACTTAGCGCTGTTACGTAAAGAACACTTGCTTAGCAATGAAATACAATGGCTGAGCCATCACTGGCAGCCCCAGCTTAATCAAAAGCAGTACACACAGCTTACTCGTCAAGTAGCAGGGCAGCAATTACCACTGCAAGACGACTTTCTGCCGTTCATGTGAAACAAAAGAAAAGGTTGTACTCCATAGACTCAGGGCAGATAATAGTGCCTTGTAAAAATTGTTGATTTTAAAGAGTTTCAAGTGACCATTAAGCTTACCCAATACAGCCACGGTGCTGGCTGCGGCTGCAAAATTGCACCGCAGGTTTTAGATACTATTCTTCAAAGTCAGTTGCCGGCTATGGCAACTGCTAATGATGCTAATCTTTTGGTTGGCAATGACAGTCGTGACGATGCTGCCGTTTATGACCTAGGCGACGGCACAGCGGTGGTAAGTACCACCGATTTCTTTATGCCTATTGTTGATGATGCCTTTGATTTTGGTCGTGTTGCTGCCACCAACGCTATTAGTGATATCTACGCCATGGGCGGTACGCCACTGATGGCCATTGCCATCTTGGGTTGGCCAATTGATAAGCTGGCCCCAGAAGTTGCTGGCCAAGTAATTGATGGTGCCCGTCAGGTGTGTACAGAAGCTGGCATGATGTTAGCTGGTGGTCACAGTATTGATGCACCAGAGCCTATCTTTGGTTTGGCTGTGACCGGTCGTGTCGATATTGATCAGTTAAAGCGTAATGACCAAGCCAAAGCTGGTGATTGTTTGCTGCTAACTAAGCCTCTTGGCGTGGGTATTCTTACTACCGCTGAAAAGAAAGGTTTGCTGCGTGGCGAAGACACCCAGCTAGCGCGCGATAACATGGTTAAACTCAACATCATTGGCGCAAAGCTAGCCAAGGTTGAAGGTGTTAACGCCATGACTGACGTTACTGGTTTTGGCTTGATGGGACACTTGTTGGAAGTCTGCCGTGGCAGTGAATTACAAGCTACGGTTAAGGAATCTCAAGTGCCGTTACTAACGGACTTGGATTTTTATCTGGATAAAAATGCCGTACCTGGAGGTAGTGGTCGTAACCATGCCAGCTATGGTCAGCACTTACCGAGAATGACGGATCGTCAAATCAATGTGCTATGTGATCCACAAACCAGTGGTGGTCTACTAGTTTCCGTGTCCGCAGATGCCAAACAGCAGGTCGAAGAGCTACTAGAAAGCCAAGGCATGCCTGTACATTGGATCGGTGAACTAAGTGACAAGACAGATGGTGGTAGCTGGGTAACCCTAAGCTAATGACTACCACACAGATGCCTACCGCGCTAACTTCAGATCAATTTGACGAACTCCTGCTGAGTGAACGTCCCATGATCGATTTACGCGCGCCTATCGAATTTGAAAAGGGCGCATTTACCGGTAGCGTCAGCTTGCCTCTAATGACCGATCAAGAGCGTGAGCTGATTGGTACCTGTTACAAAGAGCAGGGCCAAGATGCTGCGATCAAACTAGGACATGAGCTAGTTAACGGCGACGTTAAGCAACAGCGTGTAGATGCTTGGGTAGAGCAGATGCAAGCAAAGCCAGATACCATCATGTATTGCTTCCGTGGTGGCCTACGCTCACGTATATCGCAACAATGGTTGGCCGAAGCCGGTTATCCTATTGCCTTTGTTGAAGGTGGCTACAAGGCCATGCGTCAACACTGTATTACGCGTACCGAAGAGCTGGTGGAGCAATTGCCTGCTTTGGTATTGAGTGGCCGCACCGGCACAGGTAAGACACGCGTTTTGGTAGATTTTCCTCGCTATGTAGATCTAGAAGGCTTAGCCCATCACCGGGGTTCTAGCTTTGGCAAACAGTTTGACCCACAGCCTAGTCAGATTAATTTTGAAAGTGCGCTGACCCTACGTTTGTTGCAATTAGCCCGAGCGGGTAATCAACCCGTAGCTTTTGAAGATGAAAGCCGCCTAATAGGCCGCTGCATGTTACCTGAGTGTCTACAAGCTAAGCTCAAGGCCTCTCCTATCCTTGTGCTAGAAGATGATGTAGAAGCCCGTGTTGATCGTATTTTAGAAGAATACGTGGTTGAAGCCACTGCCGTGCGTGAAGAGCGTTTGGCAGACAAGCAAGCGGCTTTTGAACATCTTTCGGAAGGCTTGCAAGACAGTATGTATCGCATTCGTAAGCGTCTAGGAGCAGAGGCTCACGAGGAAGGGCAGAAACTACTTGCCAATGCGCTACAGCAGCAGTCGCTTACAGACAACTTTTCTGCGCACAGAGATTGGATTCGTTTCCTGCTTAACCGGTATTATGACCCCATGTATGATTACCAACTTTCATTGAAGCAAGAAAGGGTGGTAATTCGCGGTACTGCCAATGAGTTACGTAGTTGGCTAGCTAACAACAATTAATTCCTAACACCTAGCCAGCTACTGGCTAAACCACAACAACAAGGACATTTTATGAAATCTAGAGCTGCAATTGCCTTGGCTGCCGGCCAACCACTTACTATTGCCGAAGTTGATGTACAGGGCCCGCAAGCGGGTGAAGTTTTAGTGCGCATGGTAGCCACCGGTGTGTGTCACACGGACGCTTTCACCTTGTCTGGTGCTGACCCAGAAGGTATCTTCCCATCTATCCTAGGCCACGAAGGTGGTGGCGTAGTAGAAGAAGTGGGTGAAGGTGTTACCAGCCTTGCTGTAGGTGATCATGTAATTCCTCTATATACGCCAGAATGTGGTGAGTGTAAGTTCTGTAAGTCTGGCAAGACTAACCTTTGCCAAGCTATCCGTTCTACTCAAGGTCAAGGTTTGATGCCCGACGGAACTACGCGTTTCTCCCTAGACGGTAAGCCTCTTTATCACTATATGGGTACGTCTACTTTCTCTGAGTACACAGTGGTACCAGAAATCGCCCTAGCTAAGGTTAACAAAGAAGCCCCTCTAGACAAGGTATGCCTACTAGGTTGTGGTATTACTACGGGCATCGGTGCGGTACTCAACACAGCGAAGGTGCAGCCAGGCGACTCTGTTGCGGTATTTGGTTTGGGTGGTATTGGTCTGAGCGTTGTACAGGGTGCCGTGATGGCTGGCGCTGGCCGTATCATGGTTATTGACATCAACGAAGACAAGTTTGAAATGGCGCGTATGCTTGGCGCAACAGACTTTGTTAACCCTAAGAACTACGATGCACCGATTCAGGACGTAATCGTTGAATTGACTGACGGCGGTGTAGACTACTCCTTTGAGTGTATCGGTAACGTTAACGTCATGCGTTCTGCTTTAGAGTGCTGTCACAAGGGTTGGGGCGAGTCCATCATCATCGGTGTGGCCGGTGCCGGTCAAGAAATCAGCACACGTCCGTTCCAATTGGTAACGGGTCGTAGCTGGCGCGGTACCGCCTTCGGTGGCGTTAAGGGACGTAGCCAATTACCTGATTACGTTGAGCGTTACATGGCTGGTGAAATCAAGATTGATCCAATGGTAACTCATACTATGGGTCTAGAAGATATCAACAAGGCCTTTGATTTGATGCACGACGGCGAAAGTATTCGTTCTGTCATTATCTTTTAATAGTATTCGTTACTAATCGAAAAGGGGTTTGGTGCCTAGTCAGTTAAAGACGGCAACCACAGCCCCTTTTTTGTTCAATTATAGGAAACAGCAATGTCCCTAAAATTACTTTCTGATGTTAGAGTACACGGCGGTCAGTTGCAGCGCTACGAACACGACTCAGCCACTGTAAGCAGCAATATGGTATTTGCCATCTTCTTGCCATCTAGCACTCAAAATACACCAGCTCCAGTGATGTACTGGTTGTCTGGTTTGACCTGCTCTGATGAAAATTTCAGCCAAAAGGCCGGTGCCTTTGGTTTAGCGCAAGAACTAGGTTTAGCCATTGTTATGCCTGATACCAGCCCTCGTGGTTTAGGTTTGCCTGGCGAAGATGATGCTTATGATTTTGGTAGTGGTGCCGGTTTCTATGTCAACGCCACGCAAGCGCCTTGGTCTGATAACTATCATATGTACGATTATGTGAATCAGGAACTGCCGGCTTTAATCGAAGCCAATTTCCCGGTTACTGACCAGCGTTCTATTAGCGGTCATTCTATGGGTGGTCATGGCGCTTTGATTAGTGCCCTTAAGCAGCCTGGGCGTTTTTCTTCTGTATCAGCCATGGCGCCAATTTCTTCGCCTAGCTTGTGCCCATGGGGCGACAAAGCATTCACAGGTTACATTGGTGCAGACAAGGCCGAATGGACCAACTGGGATGCTAATGAGCTTGTACAAGCCAACAAGGTCCAAGGTATTGCGCCACAAGAGTTGTTTATCTGCCAAGGTGATGCTGATCCGTTTTATGCTGAGCAGCTACGCCCAGAGGTATTCTCGGCCACCTGTGAAGCCATTGCGCATCCGCTGAAGTATCATAGCCGTGAAGGTTATGATCATAGTTACTACTATATTAGTAGTTTCATCGGCGAACATATGCGTTATCATGCGCAACATTTGGGACTGATCTAAGATACCTTATGAGTGATACTCCACGCCAAACGCGCCATGGTCATATGGCGCGTGTTTCCAAGCTAGCCTTGGGCGACGAAGCCTTACCTGTACGCTTTATGTACAAGACCGTTCCGGAACACGCCAATGACACTGGTTGGCGCCTGTTCACTGGTTATGAAAGTGACGAATTCCTAGCTGAATTTGAAAACCTACCACCGTTTCCGTTAGAACCACTTGTTGAAAAGGACCCTAGCTTGGAAGCTTTGTTGGATAACAACGCTGGTAGTGTTTGGGAACGCCCACCTGGTGCTGAATGGCAACCGGTAGAAGACTTTGAAATCCCTTATGAAGAAGTGGATGTAGAAATCAACGGCGACCTAGAAAACCTCATGGAACCTATCTGGAAATAACTGCGTGTTATTAAGCTATCAGCAGTTCAATGCAGGCGAGGGCGTACCACTAGTTGTTATACACGGCTTGTTTGGTGCCGCTGACAATTGGCGCACTCATGTAGTGCGCTGGAGCGAAGAACGCCACGTCATCAGTTTGGATCTGCGTAACCACGGTTATTCCTTTCATTCTCCTGACATGTCCTATGCCCATATGGCGGATGACGTGGTGGCTTTGTTAGAACACCTAGGTATCAAGCAAGCACACATCCTTGGTCACTCTATGGGTGGCAAGGTGGCTGCACAGCTTGCACTGAACAACCCTCAGCTTGTCGCGAGTTTGATCCTTGCTGACATTGCTCCTGTGCCTTATGCACCGCGTCATCAGGATATCTTGGCAGGCTTAAATGCCGTTGATCTGGTTAATCTTAAGAGTCGCATGCAAGGTCTTGAAGTGCTCAATAACTATGAACCTGACATTAAGGTTTGTCAGTTTCTGATTAAGAGCTTGTACCGCACTGAGTGCAAGGAATTTGCTTGGCGTTTCAATCTAAAGACTATTGAAGAGCAGTATCAAAATATTAGTGCCGCGCCAGAAGGCACGGCCTATCAAGGTCCTGTGCTAGCCCTAAAGGGTGAGAAGTCCGCCTATATTTTGCCAGAGCATAAAGCGGCATTTGCTAGCTTGTTCCCTAAAACACAGCTTAAAGTCATGACGGATTGTGGCCATTGGCTGCATGCCGAAAAGCCTGACTTGTTCGTGCGCCTAGTATCTCGGTTTATCCGCGATACTGAGCCTAAGTAATGCGCATCCTTTTGCTTTCGGCCTACGATGCGGATAGTCATCGCTATTGGCGTCAGCAAATCGTTTCTCAGTTTTGTGGTTATGATTGGACTCAGCTGGTCTTGCCTGGGCGCTATTTCAATTGGCGCATTCGTGGCAACAGCTTGCAATGGGCGCTGACTAAAAGGCATAAGCTAGAGCAAGATTATGACCTCATAATAGCTACTTCTATGGTAGACCTGTCAGCTTTGAAAGGCATGGTGCCTAACCTGGCATCTATTCCTAGTCTGGTGTATTTTCACGAGAACCAGTTTGCCTATCCCGTGAGCCAGCAACAAACCAATACGGCTAAGCAGGCCAATATTGAACCCATGATGGTCAATTTGTATACCGCCGTTTGTGCTACTCAGTTGGCATTTAACAGTGCCTATAATCGGGATAGCTTTATTGCTGGTGTAGCTGATTTGATGAAACGCCTACCAGAAAAGCTACCTGCTAGTTTGCTGGATGATTTGCTTAATAAGTCCCAAGTGCTGCCTATTCCTATTGCGCTACAGTCTAGCGTCAATCGCATGGTTAATAGTTTAAATAAGCCTATTAATCTTGTGTGGAATCATCGTTGGGAGTACGACAAGGGGCCAGACTTATTGTTGGCTTGCCTGCGTGAGTTAAGAGCACAGAAGCTAGACTTCAAACTGCACTTGTTAGGGCAGCAGTTCCGCAAACAGCCAGAGGCCCTGGAGTCTGTTCAGGCTGAGTTTTTGGACCAGTTGGGGCAGGTGGGCTTTGTTGATTCGAAACTAGACTACGAAGCACTTCTGCAAACTTGTGATTTTGTTATTTCTACGGCTTATCACGAGTTTCAAGGTCTTGCTGTGGGGGAAGCCGTACAGTGTGGTTGCTTGCCTTTGTTGCCGAATCGCTTGAGTTATCCAGGGTTGGTTGGCACAGAACATTGTTTCGATGCCGCGGGCGATATAGAACATCAGGCCATGGCTTTTGTTGCACAAATTAGAGTTTGGCAAAGCCTACCACCAGAACAACGCCAGACAATATGGCAAAGCCTGCCGGTACAGTCTTATACTTGGCCAAGTCTTGGCCCGGCGTACCAAGCTTGCATAGAAGCCACTGCAGGCCTGTGATAGAATGGCCGCCAATTCATTCATAGCTTAACGCTAGTACTGCACCATGACTCGACAAAAGAAAAAAATGCCTTCCGTGGCTGGCCATACCTTCAACCCTCAGAAGAAGAAAAAGCCCGAGAAAGAAGGTTTCCATCCTGAAAGCTATCGTACGCGAAAGCAAAAAGGCATGGCTGTTAAAAAGAAGCAAAAATCCGTCTATCAGCAGTTTGTTGACGACAATAAGGGCTAATACTACCCTTCATTGCCTGCCTACCTTGAAATCATATTCCGCAACCCCATATTTGCTTAGGTAACGGGTCAATATTCCCGTATTAAACATACCCTGTAGATTTGGAGTTTATTATTTCATGAGTAACACAGCACAAAAGGAAACCTTAGGCTTTCAAACGGAAGTGAAACAGCTATTACATTTGATGATTCACTCATTGTATAGCAATAAGGAAATTTTCCTTCGTGAACTAATTTCTAATGCCTCTGATGCGGCCGACAAGATGCGCTTTGCCGCTCTTGCCGATGGCAATCTATATGAAGGCGATAGTGAACTGGCCATTCGTTTGAGCTTTGATGCCGACGCCAAGACTCTGACTATCGCCGATAACGGCATTGGTATGAACCGCGATGACGTTATCGAACACCTAGGTACTATCGCTAAATCTGGTACCTCTGAGTTCCTACAAAACCTAACTGGCGACCAGCAGAAGGACTCCCAGTTGATTGGTCAGTTTGGTGTTGGTTTTTACTCCTCTTTTATCGTTGCCAAAGAAGTTGAAGTGCGCACTCGTAAGGCTGGCACTGACGCATCTGAGGGTGTTAGTTGGCGTTCAGCAGGTGAGGGTGACTTTACTATTGAGGCCGTCGAGCTGGCACAACGTGGTACGACTATCATCTTGCACTTGAAAGATGACGAAACAGAATTTGCTGATGCCTTCCGTTTGCGCAACCTAGTACGTAAATACTCCGATCACATTTCGATTCCAGTGATCATGCCCAAGCAACACATGGGTGAGGAAGACGCACCTGCTGAGCCAGAAGACGAAACCGTTAATGCTGCCACGGCCCTGTGGACCAAGTCCCGTACTGAAGTAGAAGACGAGCAATACCAAGAGTTCTACAAGCATATCTCCCATGATTTCCAAGATGCCCTTAACTGGTCCCACAACAAGGTGGAAGGTAAGCTGGAATACACTAGCTTGCTGTACTTGCCAAGCAAGGCACCGTTTGACATGTGGCAGCGTGATGCCAACCGTGGTCTAAAGCTATATGTGCAGCGCGTATTTATTATGGACGAGGCAGAGCAGTTCTTGCCAATGTACCTACGCTTTATGAAGGGTGTGGTGGATTCTAATGACCTATCCCTCAACGTTTCTCGTGAGATCCTACAAAAGGATCCTGTTATCGACTCCATGCGTTCTGCATTGACCAAACGTGTTTTGGATATGCTAGAAAAAATGGCCAAGAAGGATGCCGAGAAATACGCTCAGTTTTGGTTGGAATTTGGTCAGGTCTTGAAAGAAGGCCCTGCCGAAGACATGGCTAACAAAGACAAGATTGCTAAACTACTTCGCTTTGCTAGCAGTCATGACGACAAGTCAGAGCAGACTCATGGTTTGGTTGACTACATTGCTCGCATGCCAGAAGGCCAAGACAAGATCTACTACGTAGTAGCAGAGAACCACAACACAGCTAAAAACAGCCCGCACCTAGAGATCTTCCGCAAGAAGGGTATTGAAGTGTTGCTATTGTCTGATCGTGTTGATGAGTGGTTAATGTCTCATATGATGGACTTTGACGGCAAGCAGCTCCAAGACGTTGCTAAAGGTAGCCTAGACCTAGGGGATATTGAAGACGAAGCTGACAAGGCCAGTCAAGCAGAGCAGGAAGAACAATTCAAAGACCTAGTAGAACGAGTGCAAAGCCAGCTTTCAGCAGAAGTTGAAAGTGTACGTGTTACCCAACGTCTAACAGACTCTCCCGCTTGCCTAGTGGTAGCCGAGCACGAAATGGGTGCACAGATGCGCCGTATTATGGAAGCCGCAGGTCAGGCTATGCCTGATACCAAGCCTACTCTTGAACTAAACCCTGAGCACCCGCTCGTGGTTAAGCTGGATCAAGAAGCCGACGAAGAACGCTTTGCCGATCTAACTAAGGTACTATTTGATCAGTCTTTGTTAGCCGAAGGTGGTCAGCTTACTGACCCGGCTGCTTATGTAAGCCGCTTGAACAAGCTATTGTTGGAGCTATCTGCGTAAGTCGTTGCGGGGTTCTAACTAGCAGGTACGAAAAAGGGCAGTTAAAACTGCCCTTTTTTTATGTTTGGATGTTTGATGTCTGCTAGTTGGCTAGCACACACATATCAGACCTTGCAGTAAAGCTGATGCAGCGTGCGAATGACTTCGGATGCACGACTATCACCTAAAGAGTAAAAGATAGTCTGGGACTCACGACGAGTTTTAACTAGTCCATCTTTGCGCAAAACAGCGAGATGCTGCGATAGGGCAGACTGGCTTAGGTTAACCTGTTCATTCAACTCAGATACAGATAACTCTTTGCCTTCTAAGTTGCATAGAATTAATAGTCGGCTTTCGTTAGCAATGGCCTTGAGCATTTGTGCTGCTGTTTGGGCGTTTGCCTTTACGTCGTCTAAAGTGGATTCCATTGTTGCTGCATCTGACATGATAAGTGCCCTAAAAAATGAATCTCTAAATAAGAAAATGCTTAATTGATGTTCATATTACAACAATTAGTAAAAATCGACAATAAACAAAGCATATGGTTATTAAGAGAAATCAATTTTTGTCCAAATTGGGCAGTGATCTGATGGTTTTTCCATGCCCCGGATCTCATAATCGATGCCGGCGTCCTGGCATTTTTGCATTAAGCTGTCTGTTAACATGATTTGATCAATACGTAGACCGCGGCGCGGCTCTCTCTCAAAGCCCTTGGAGCGGTAATCAAACCAGCTGTAATGGTCACCTTCTGGATACAGATCGCGATAGCTGTCAGTGAATCCATAATCATACAAACGCTGCATCCATTCGCGCTCTTCTGGCTGAAAGCTTGTCTTACCGGTTTTTAACCAACGTTTGCGGTTGTCTTCACCGATACCAATGTCTGTGTCAGTAGCCGAGATATTTACATCACCCATAACGATTAGCTGGTCACTAGCCTGATGCTGGTCTTCTAATAAGTCTTGCAAGCCTTGATAGAAAGCACGCTTAGCAGGGAACTTGGTTTCGTGGGTAATGCTTTCGCCTTGCGGGAAGTAACCGTTGTAAACCACCACATGGTTACCGTTGCCGGCATCTAACTTGGCGCCTACGAGGCGTTTTTGACTTTCTTCTGTATCACCAGGTAAACCCTTGTAGGATTCTAGAATCGGCAAGTTAGTCATTAAGGCCACACCATAGTGTCCCTTTTGACCATGAGTAATGATGTCATAGCCTAAGTCAGCTAAATCAGCATGTGGAAACTCACTATCTTGCACCTTGGTTTCTTGCAGACCAATGACTGCTGGTTGGTACTTTTCAACAATAGCTTGGACTTGGTGAATACGGGCGCGAACACTATTGATATTGAAAGAAATAAAATGCACTGATGGCTCCTTGAATAACGCTTAAAAGGACATATAACAGGTATAGCAAATGCCCCGTTTTTGTTGGGAAAATGATACTATACTAATCCACTTAAAGGCCCTTTTTTTTTGTTATTTTTTAGTGGCCGATTTGGATCTAATAACGATTGAGTGATGTGGAAAGCGATATGAGTTTTGATTTTGATCTATTTGTAATTGGCGCTGGCTCTGGCGGTGTACGAGCCGCACGCATGTCAGCTGCTGCCGGTGCACGTGTTGCTGTAGCCGACGACAAAGCCTTAGGCGGTACTTGTGTGAACGTCGGTTGCGTACCAAAGAAGCTTTATACCTATGCTAGTCACTATGGTCATGATTTTTCTGACGCTAAGGGTTTCGGTTGGCAGGTAGATGAAAAACCAGCATTTGATTGGCATCACCTTGTGACTGCAAAGAAACAAGAAATCTCTCGCCTGAACGGTATTTACGGCAATATGCTTGAAGGCGCTAATGTGACGGTGCTAAAGGGCTTTGCTAGCTTTGTCGATGCCAATACTGTATCTGTAAATGGCATCCACTATACGGCTAAAAACGTACTCATTGCTACTGGTGGTACGCCATATCGCCCACCCAACGATTGGTCCGAGCATACCATTACTTCTGATGAGGTATTTGATTTACCGGAATTTCCACAACGCCTGTTTGTTGTAGGCGCAGGTTATATCGCTCTGGAGTTTGCTTGTATCTTTAAAGGTATGGGGGCTAAGGTAGATGTATCTTACCGTGGTGATTCGGTGCTACGTGGTTTTGACCAAGACATACGTCCCTTTATGGACCATGAGTTGCACAAGCAAGGCATTAACGTTCACTACAACTCTAATATAGACAGCATTACCAAGACTGCCACTGGCCTATTGGTAACCTTGGATAACGGTTTTGAACACGAAGTTGATCAGGTGCTAATGGCCCTAGGCCGTGAACCTAGACTATCCAATATTGGCCTAGAAAAAATCGGTGTAGAACAAAATAGCAATCGCACTATTAAGGTTAATGACGTATTCGCCAGTAACGTACCAGGCGTTTATGCTCTTGGTGATATCGTAGGTGCGCCAGAATTAACACCAGTTGCTTTGGCCGAAGCCATGACCCTAGTAGATCATTTGTTTGGCGAAGACAAACGTCGCATGGATTATTCCAATATTGCTACGGCTGTGTTTACTCATCCAAACATCGGCACAGTCGGTCTCACGGAACAAGAAGCGCGTGAAGAATACACCAATGTGGAGATCTACCGTTCTGAATTTCGTCCAATGAAACATACCTTAAGCGGTAGTGACGAACGCAGTTTAATGAAGCTTGTTGTTGATAAAGATAGTGATCGTGTCATTGGGTTGCACATAGTCGGTGAAGGCTCAGGTGAAATCCTGCAGGGCTTTGCCGTTGCCATGAAGTGCGGTGCTACTAAGGCACAGTTTGACGCTACCATTGGTATCCATCCTACCTCAGCCGAAGAGCTGGTGACTATGCGTACTCCTGTCACCTAGTATTCTTTGTTGATGGCCCTAAAGGCTTTTCTTGGGTTTCAAGAAAGGCCTTTTTTGTGCCCGCTAGATTATTAAAAACACATTTAATAGGCTTTCTTTGCAGCCCCAGCATTTTCATAAATCTCTACTATAGTTTAGGTGTTATCAATTTAGAAATAATCAACACCGTAAGGGGAGTAACACATGAAATTGCAAAAACTTGGTCTTGTACTAGCGGTAGGCCTAGCAACAAACTTAGCCTTCGCCCACGACGGCCATGGCGGCAACACCGTCTGGACAGATGCAGAAGGGGCAGCCATCTTGTCAGCTAATGGCGAGTGCGTACGTGCCATCGATTTTGATGAACTAGGCAAGGAATCTTGTCATGACAAAGCCGTTGTCGCAGTTGCAGAGGTTATCGAAAAGGTAGAGCCTGCTGCAGCACCTGAGCCAGCAGAACCTGTTTATATGTTCCAACGGGAAGAGTATCGAGTTCTGTTTGATACTGATAGTGCAATGCTGACTGCTGCAGGTAAAGCGCAGTTAGATAAGGTAATTGAATTTGCTAATAACGCTTACCATCTTTCTGCTTTACAGATCAAAGGTAATACCGATAGCCGCGGTAGCGAAGCTTACAACATGGATCTATCATCCCAGCGTATTGATGCTGTGAAAGCTTACCTAGAAGCACAAGACGTACGTGCAACTGCAACCATGGCCATGGGCGAAAAGAACCTTGTTATGGTGAATGGCCAAGAAGACATGACAGCTAGCCGCCGTGCTGACGTAATGGTGCGTGCTAAGGTTATCAAGCAGCAGTAGGCTTAATTTCTTGTGCAATAAAAAAGCCCGTGTGGAAGATTCTACACGGGCTTTTTTGTAACTAATTAGCTATAAGCTAGTCGTGGCGCAAATGATCTTTGATAGCAATAGGGGACTTAAAGAACCAAACCACCAGATAAGATGAGGTGATAAAAGTAACAATCGCCGTGGCTTGAATTAGCATAGCCGCCGACTCAGAGATAAGGCCAGTAGATAAGGCCAGCGCAGCCAAGAGAATTGAGAACTCACTGGTTTGACCTAAACGAAAGCCAACCTCCCAGCGCGTGCCCTGCTGACGGCACAGTGGCTTTACCAACCAACCGAAGGCTGCTGGCTTTACGAGCATCACCATCAGACTCATCACCAATGTGGGTAGCCAAATGGCGCCGATTAGCTGAATGTTGAAGCCCGCACCAATGGAAAAGAAAAACAGCACCAAGAAGAAATCACGAATCGGTTTGAGGTTAATGGCTATGTACTGACTGATAGGGCTGGAAGCCAAGCTTACGCCACCGATAAAGGCGCCTATTTCTGCTGATAAGCCAGCCATGCTTGCCGTTTCGGCACAGGCCAAACACCAACCTATAGCCAGCAAAAAGATATACTCATGGAAGCGGTCAAAACGGGTGATCAAAGGTAAAATGACCCAGCGCACTGTTGCCAAACTAATACCTACCAACAACGGCAAGGCCAGGAGGCTATAGACAATAGCACTTGAGTCTTTAGCAGTATCGGAGCTAGCAGTAACAATGATTAATAGCACAATGGCAATTAAATCTTGTAACAACAGCAAACCTACTACCATTTCTCCGGTTTGCTTATGATGCAGCACGGTGGTGGGTAACAGTTTGATACCAATGATAGTGCTAGAGAACATAGTAGCGCCACCAATGATGAGGCTGTCTATATGGCTAAAGCCAAACAACCAAGCGCCGGCGTAGCCAGTGGAAGCAAAGATAAATGAGCTTGCTACAGCGACCCAAGAACCTTTCTTAAGCATGCTAAGTAGGTGAGTTGGTTGCATGTCCAAACCGATTAAGAACAGCAAGAACATAATGCCTATATGGGATACATCCTCAAGCAACGCTGTATCACCAATAAGTGAGAAACCGTAAGGGCCTAACAGGCCGCCCAGCAATATATAGGCGATAAGAATTGGCTGCCGGAAGTACAAAGACAGGGTGGCCAGTACGCTAGCGCCAGCGAAGATGAGAAAAAACGAGAAGACGACGGAGTCTCCATACATAGGACAATTTCCTTTGTTAACTCTATGTTCTATTAAGTTACGGCTGTTAGATCTTTTTCAGTTGTAACATTCTGGCATGCCAATACCAATAAGCCCACAGCCCAAAGCCAAGAACTAATCGATAGATGACTTGTAACCACCAGATAGCCATAAAACCATATATAGGTACTAACCAAGCCGTTATAGGCAACAATAATCCCCATTGGGCAAAGATGTTAATTATAGCGGCCTTTTTGGCTTGTTGAGTGGCTACCAGGCTGCGGCTGGCAATTTGAATAAGACTATCAAAAACCAAGGCAAAAGCATAAACCGGCAATGCCGTTGCTGCCATAGTGATGATTTCGCGGTTCACCAATATCCAAGGTAAGAATATTTGGTCTAACAAAGACGCTAAGAACAAACTGGCCAAGCCACTGGCAATTGCCGACATTAGGGCAAGTTTACTCCAGCGCCAAGCATTGCGTGGGTGCTGTATATAGGTTTGAGCTACCAAGCTAGAAGTAGCCTGAGCTAAACCCATAAGCGGCAACAATATAACCAAACCTAAGTTCAAGACGGTAAAGCTTGCGGCCAACGCCGTGGCGCCTAAAGCCGTTACTATCCATAATAGCATTGCTAGGTGTAAGGCGAAGGCCAACTGCTGAATAGCACCAGGCAAAGCTGTTCGTACCATGCAAGGCCAGTAGCTAAGGCTTACCGGGATAAGGCGCATGTTGTTCCAAAACAAGCCCCTAGGTAGGGTATAAAGCTGTAGAGCAAAACCGAGATAAATACTAATGGTTGTACCTAGGCCCGCACCAGCTGCACCCATGGCTTCGATGGGGCCAAAGCCATAAATAAGCGCATAGCTAATGGGTACGTTGCTGATATGGGTAGCAATAAGCAACTTGGAGTAATGCCAAGCTTGATGTTGGCTAGCCCAATAGCTGCGTATAGCCAGACTTAAGGCAATACCGGGAATAGATAATAAGCGCCAATCGAAATAGGTCTGCGCCACACCGGACATGCGATCATCGGCAACATAGAGCTCAATGGCGGTGTAGGAATACAGGTCGCCAATGATTGTGAGTAGTAAGCTCAGTGTAACACTGAGGGTAACGCCGGCCATCAACCAATGATTGTAATCTTCAGCATCCTTGTGGCGTGACATCAAACTCTGCATGCCAATGGCAAAGCCCACGGGAATAGCCACCAGTATAAAAGCCAGATAGCTACCAATACTAACGCTGGCTAAGGCTAGGCCGCCAAGGTTGCCTACCAATGCCGTATCCACCATATTAATCACGGCCTGCGAAGCCATAGCGCCACTCAAAGGTAGGGCTAGTTTCATCAATCCGCGTAGATTAGGTTTCAAAGGTGTCGGCATGCGTGATTATAGACATTGAATTGTGAGAAATTGGCCACATTATACCTGTTCGAGCAGTAGCTTTCATGATGACATAATTAATGTCGATCAAAAAGCCTGATGAATAGTTGCTAATTGTAATACCCAAGTAAAACACTAGGGTATATAATATGGGTATATTTCTGCAAAGCTCTAGGGATTACTTAGGTAGGCTTTAGTAGATATGGATATCGAGACAAGATTTGAGGTTGTTATGCAGTATGTAAATATTACCCCTGGTGCTGAAGAATATTTAGCTGATTTATTGGCCAAACAAAATGCAGAAGGTATTGCCGTACGTATCTTTGTGGCTGATCCAGGCACTCCTAATGCAGAAACCTGCTTAGCTTACTGCAAGCCAGATGAAGTCAAGATCACTGACGAGTTTGAAGACTTGGATATGTTTCGTTTGTACGTAGAACCTAATAGCGTTCCGTACCTAGAAGAAGCCATGATCGACTACAGTTCTGATCGTATGGGTGGGCAACTAACCATCAAGGCGCCTAATGCTAAGATGCCCAAGGTTGATGCAGATAGCCCAATGGATGCACAGATTAATTATTACTTGTACACCGAAGTTAACCCAGGTCTAGCTTCACACGGTGGTGTGGTTAACCTAGTGGGCATTATTGAAGAAGACGGTAAGAATATCGCTATTCTGCAATTTGGTGGTGGTTGTCAGGGCTGTAGCGCCGTTGATATGACATTGAAAGACGGTGTTGAAAAGACTCTAGTATCTAACGTATCAGGCCTTGATGGCGTACGTGATGAAACCGATCACACTGTACGCGAAAATGCTTACATGTAAGCAATACTAAGTCACAAAAAACCGGCTCCTTGTATCGAAAAAGGCGCCGGTTTTTTTGTATCTAGAGTACCGTCATAGCGAGGCCGTAGGCCGCGGCAACCTCTAGCAGGTAAGGTGCAACGCTGAAAGAGATTGCTTCACTTTGTTCGCAATGACGAGGTGGTATCGTTCACAATGACGCAAATAACGTTTAGCTGCGATCACGCTGAGCCAATACATCCTTTAGCTTAGTAGCCATGTCACGCAAGCTGTTCTGAGTAGTCTCCCAGTCTATACATGAATCGGTAACGGATACGCCGTACTGCAAGTCGTTCAAGTTAGCAGGAATTTTCTGATTTCCCCAGTTTAGATTACTTTCAATCATCAATGACACGATGGAAGTATTGCCTTCGGCGATCTGTTGAGTCACGTTATCCAATACCAATGGCTGCAAAGCTGGGTCTTTGTTGGAGTTAGCGTGGCTACAATCAATCATGATGTTGTTTTTTAGGCCTTGCTTGCTCAATTCTTGATTACAAATAGCGACGTTAACAGAGTCGTAGTTAGGCTTGCCGTCACCACCACGTAGTACAACGTGTCCGTATTGATTGCCGCTAGTGCGAGTGATAGAAACTTGGCCGTCCGAGTTAATACCTAAAAAGGAGTGCGGTGCCGCTACAGATTCTAGGGCGTTAACAGCAACGGTTAGGCCACCATCGGTACCGTTCTTAAAGCCTACAGGGCAGGATAAGCCACTGGACATTTCACGGTGAGTTTGAGATTCCGTAGTACGAGCGCCGATAGCAGCCCAAGTCCAAAGGTCCGAATGATACTGAGGAGAAATGGGGTCTAAAGCTTCGGTAGCCAGCGGCAAGCCCATTTCTGCCAGTTCTAGCATTAGTTCACGACCCACGGTTAAACCCGTTTCCATGTCAAAGGTGTCGTTCATATGCGGGTCATTGATCAGACCTTTCCAACCAACAGTAGTTCGTGGCTTTTCAAAGTAAACGCGCATGATGATATACAAAGAGTCTTTTAGCTCTTCTGCTAGCACTGCCAAACGCTGACCATATTCGATCGCTGCCTTTGGATCATGGATAGAGCAGGGACCAACAACAACAAATAGACGCTTATCAGTACCGTCTAAAATGTCTTTCACCACTTGGCGGGCCTGTAAAACAGAATGAGTGATAGCATCGGTTGCTGGTAGCTTGGCTTTCAATTCTTCGGGTGTTGTAAGAACCGTTTGGCTCTCTATATTTAAGTTTTCGACGCGTTGATCGATCATGGTAGTTCTCTAGATAAATAATGACGCTATAATAAAGCATTACGTTGTACCATACTTTGTAAAGGGTCTCCATAAGTTCGTGTAAAACCATAGTTGTAGAGAGTTTTTTTATGGTAGCATTATGGAATAACCTTATAGCTTATAATTTTAAGAGATTTCTCAATGACGTCTTATTTTCGTTCCCTTTGGCTAGCTGTTTTTGTAGTTTGGGCTAGTTTTGCAGCAAGTTTAGTATCTGCCGATAGTTTATTTGGCCAATCTGCAAGTCAACACCCGTTGCAACCTGAAAAAGCTTTTGCCATTAGTAGTCAGCAAGTTGATGGCAAGCTAGCTATTATTTGGAATATCTCTGAAAATTACTATCTATATCAAGACAAGATAAGCATCACGCTTGCTGGTAATGACATAACTAGCCGCGGTGAGTTGCCAAAAGCCAAGCTAAAAGACGATCCTTTATTTGGCAGCACCTATGTGTATTACGGACAAGTATCTGTTATGGTTAAGCTGCCTCAGGCCGCCGCCGGGGATGTGCTAACTGTTGGTTATCAAGGTTGCTGGGAAGGGGGCGTATGCTACCCACCACAGACGACTGATGTAACCTTGCAATCGGTATCTGCACCTGCGCAAGCGACACCTGTTTCGGCTTCGGCTCCAAGTACTAGTCCAGTACAAGCAGTACCTGTGGTAAGCGACGCTGGCGGTATCTCGGGTACCGATGCCAGCTGGTTTACGCGCCAGCTAACCAGTGCAGGTATGGGAACGGTGATTATTACCTTTTTCCTAGCCGGTTTGGGCTTAGCCTTAACACCTTGTGTGTTGCCTATGGTGCCTATTCTTTCTAACCTGATCGTAGGCATGAAGCCTAAGCCTGGTCCTGTTAAGAGCTTCTTCTTGTCTTTGACTTATGTGCTGGCCATGGCCGTCACCTATGCTTTGGCGGGCGTCGCAGCAGGCCTAAGTGGCGCGAACTTGCAGGCAGCTTTACAGCACCCTGCAGTGATTACTGTGATGGTACTCTTGTTCTTGGTCTTTGCAGCGGCCATGTTTGACTGGATCACAGTGCAAATGCCTGCAGGTATTCAAAACCGCCTTAATAGCTTTAACCAAAAGCAATCCAGCGGCCATTTTGTGGGCGTAGGTGTGATGGGGGTGGTTTCTGCCCTCGTAGTAGGCCCTTGTGTGGCAGCCCCACTTGCCGGTGCCTTGTTGTACATAAGCCAGACAGGCGACCCTTATACGGGCGGCTTGGCGCTGTTGGCTCTAGGCTTAGGTATGGGGGTACCTCTACTGGCAGTTGGCACCTCCGCTGGCAAGCTGGTACCAAAAGCTGGCGCTTGGATGAACCGCGTTAAGTATGGTTTTGGTTTCCTTATGCTATATATGGCTATCTGGATGCTTGACCGTATTGCCCCTAGCGCCACCCTTACTTTAGTAATGTTGGTGACCTTGACTGGTGGTCTTTTATTCTGGCAAGCACACCGCTGGGCTCCCCCAGTAGAAAGCATATTTGGCCGCGCTATCGTCTATGTTACTGCCATATTGATGACCGGCTACAGTGTTGCGTTGCTAATATCCATGCTGGCTGGCCAACCAAGCTTGATTAGCCCTCTAAAAAGCGCTGTTGCTGTTACTGGTGGGGTGCAGCAAGTACAAGCCAAGCCATTTCCAAAGGTACAGTCTGAACAGGTGGCTGGGCTTGTTGAGCAAGCACAGCAGCTTAACAAGCCAGTGCTGATCGACTTCTATGCTGACTGGTGTGTATCTTGTAAAGAGCTAGATAGCTTTGTCTTCCCTGATCCACAAGTACGTGCTGCTTTGAAAGACTATGTAGTGATCAAGGTAGACGTTACGGGTAATAGTCAAATGGATAAGGACTTGCTGGCCAAGTATGAGTTAGTAGGGCCACCAGGTTTGTTGTTCATTGATCGTAAGGGTAATTGGCTAATGCAAAGCACGATCGTAGGTGTACCAACCCCTGAACAGTTTGCGCAGGTATTGCAAGCGGTTTCTGCGCAATAAAAAAGCATAACCTATATGCTTTTTTTGAATATATGTTATTATTTATATAACTAGTTACATTTTTTATCAGGTTATTTATCAGGCTTATTTTATGAAATTACAGCAATTGCGATATATCTGTGAAGTTGCCAAGCACGACCTTAACGTTTCTGCTACTGCTCAGAGCCTGTTCACTTCTCAACCTGGTATCAGTAAGCAAGTTCGTTTGCTAGAAGATGAGCTAGGCGTTGAGGTGTTTTCTCGTAGTGGTAAGCA
>CALKFY010000037.1 GCA_938084925.1 uncultured Pseudomonadales bacterium | reverse complement strand
GCTATCAGGAATCAATTAGATGGATCTAGACTTTAGCAATACCCAGCTAATAGCAATCAGCCTGATTTTTGTTTGGTCTGGCTTTGTGCGCGCGGGACTAGGTTTTGGTGGTGCTGCCCTGTCCCTGCCGCTGCTATTTTTAGTAGCTAACGAACCTCTATTCTTTGTGCCCATCATCGCACTGCATTTGCTATTTTTTACCAGTATTACCTCAGCACATAAACTCAAAAGCATTCACTGGCCGTTTATCAAATCTAGTTTAAGCTGGATGATTGTTCCCAAGCTGGCTGGCGTTATTGGACTACTCAGCCTACCCGCACAGTGGATGGTATTTATCATCTACGGTATCACCATCTTTTATGCCATACAGTGGATACTACAGAAAACCATCACCAGCCAATCCGCATGGGCGGACCGCCTACTACTGATTCTAGGTGGCTACTTCAGTGGTGTTTCCCTAGTCGGTGCCCCACTAATCGTGGCCGTAGCCATCCGCCAAGTACCCGCTCACACCTATCGCGACACGCTATTTGTACTCTGGTTTATACTCGTGATTATCAAGATGTCGGCCTTTGTTGTCGCCGGCGTAGATTTACAGTGGCAGGCGGCAGCGCTATTGTTGGCTCCTACAGCTATAGGCCACATTATTGGCTTACGCGCTCACGACTACCTGATTCATCGCAAACCCCATCAGGTACAACGAGTGCTGGGTTTCGGGCTACTTCTTACGGCTAGTTTGGGCATGCTACAGCTGTTCAACTAAGTCCGTTAAGGCCATTTCTTAAACACTTCTAGAACCAATACCTGACCTTTTAGACAGATTAAAATAACTACAATTAAGGTTATTTAGGGCCTAGATCAATTGAACAAATTTTGTACAATTGCTATAATTCGTGCTCTTCGCCTTAAGCCTGATTGAGCCACCAAAAATGAATTTTTTGTTCGTGGCATAGCGCTTTTTTCACTCTTTTATTTGTAACCAGCAAGATGAATGACCATGAGCCTGCATAACGCGATCAATGGATTTTCAATTGGCCCACACAAGTTGTCCAATGGCTTGCTGGTGGCTCCCATGGCTGGTTTAACCGATCGTCCCACACGTAACCTACTACGTAAAATGGGTGCCGGTTTGGCGGTAGCAGAAATGCTTACCTCCGATACCTCCTTATGGAATAGCCGCAAATCTCAGCTACGTTTACCCCATGCAGATGACCTGGCACCTGTTAGCGTACAAATAGCTGGCAACGACCCCCAGCAGATGGCACAAGCCGCCCAGGCCAACGTTGCCCTTGGTGCCCAAATCATCGACATCAACATGGGCTGTCCCGCCAAAAAAGTCCTTAAGAAAGCCGCAGGCTCTGCTCTACTGGCACACCCAGATTTGGTGGCTGATATATTACGGGCCGTAGTGGCAGCAGTGGACGTACCTGTGACCTTAAAGATTCGTACCGGTAGCACACCAGAACAACGCAATGGTGTGGACATAGCCCGCATTGCTGAAGATGCTGGCATTAGCGCCCTAGCCGTACATGGCCGCACCCGTGAATGTGCTTTTAAAGGTGCCGTTGAGTTTGACACTATCGCAGCTATCAAACAGGCTATCGCTATTCCCGTGATTGCCAACGGCGATATACAAACCCCTGAACAAGCCAAGCAAATTCTCGAATACACCCATGCTGACGGCCTCATGATTGGCCGTGCTATTCAAGGCAACCCTTGGATATTCCAACAGATACATCATTATCTACGCACTGGCCAGCATCTTGAAGCCCCTACAGCGGAAGCCAAATGGCAAGTTATACAGCAACACCTTAAAGGCATCCATGGCCTTTATGGTGACCCTATGGGCCCACGCATTGCACGTAAACATGTGGCCGCCTACTTGCCTGAAAAACATATACGCCAGTCTTTTAATCAATTATCAACGGCTAGTGAACAATTGCGTTTTTTACAACAATTCAACGTCCATACAGCGGACAAGCACAATAACCAAGCCGCCTAACTAAGTATTATTATGAACAATTCAGAAACCCGAATAGACGACAGCAATGCAGTAAGCGATGCTTCAGATGCTTCTGCCCAGACTCTACGCCAAAGTGTAGAGCAGTCTATGGAAACCTATTTTAAAGACCTTGATGGCTACCAGGTGACGGACCTTTATGATCTTGTTATGCAAGAAGTAGAAGCCCCCCTATTTGCCAGCGTCATGACTTACACCCGTGACAATCAGTCTAAAGCAGCGGCTTTACTGGGACTCAACCGAGGCACCCTACGCAAAAAGCTAAAGCAATATAACCTTATTTAATTCTTTTAATCCTTCTCATATGAACCCTACACAGGAAGCCATCATGTCCGACCAGCAACCTATCACTCGTGCGCTTATCAGCGTTTCAGATAAGACCGGTATCGTCGAATTTGCCCAGCAACTTACTCAGCTTGGTGTTGAAATTCTATCTACCGGCGGTACTTACAAGCTACTGCAAGATAACGCTATTCCAGCCGTAGAAGTGTCTGACTACACTGGCTTCCCAGAAATGATGGCAGGCCGCGTAAAGACCCTACACCCAAAGGTACACGGTGGCATTTTAGGCCGTCGCGGCACGGACGAAGGCGTAATGGCCGAGCACGGCATCAACCCTATCGATTTGGTGGTAGTTAACCTATACCCATTCCAAGCAACTATTGCTCGTGAAGATTGCGATCTAGCCATGGCCATTGAAAACATCGACATCGGTGGCCCAACCATGGTTCGCTCGGCTGCCAAGAATAACGCCGCTGTTGCCATTGTGGTGAATGCTAGCGACTACGACAGCGTATTGGCCGATATGAAAGCCAACGGTGGTTTAGACCAAGCTACTCGCTCTGATCTAGCTTGCAAGGCTTTTGAACACACAGCGATGTACGACGGTTTAATCGCCAACTACCTGGGTGCACAAATGAACCCAGAGTCGCCATTCCCACGCACCTTCAATACTCAGTTGAAGAAAGTACAAGATACCCGTTACGGTGAAAACTCTCATCAAAAAGCGGCTTTCTACGTAGAGCACGAGCCTAAAGAAGCTAGCATCGCTACCGCTACACAGGTACAAGGCAAAGAGCTGTCTTACAACAACATCGCTGATACTGACGCGGCGTTGGAATGTGTTAAGACCTTCCAAGATCCAGCTTGTGTAATCGTTAAGCACGCCAACCCATGCGGCGTTGCCGTTGCAGGTGACATTACTGAAGCCTACGAAAAAGCCTACAAGACAGACCCAACTTCTGCCTTTGGCGGCATCATTGCCTTCAACCGCGAACTAGACGCCGCTACTGCCCAGCGCATCATCGACCGTCAGTTTGTTGAAGTAATCATCGCCCCAAGTGTTGACGCGACCGCCAAGGCTGCTCTAGAGCGCAAGCCTAACGTACGTGTTCTAGAATGTGGTGACCTACCACAACACTCCACTCCAGAATTGGACTACAAGCGCGTAACTGGCGGTATGCTAGTACAAGATCGTGACCTAGGTGCCATCGCCGAAGCCGACCTAAAGATCGTTTCTGAGCGTATGCCAACAGAAGCTGAAATGACTGACATGCAGTTTGCTTGGAAAGTAGCCAAGTTTGTTAAGTCCAATGCCATCGTATACTGCAACGAAGGCATGACCATCGGCGTGGGCGCTGGCCAAATGAGCCGCGTATACAGTGCCAAAATTGCTGGCATCAAGGCCGGTGACGAGAACCTACAAGTTGCAGGCTCCGTAATGGCATCTGATGCTTTCTTCCCCTTCCGTGACGGCATCGACGCTGCAGCTGAAGCTGGCATTACAGCCATTATTCAGCCAGGTGGCTCTATGCGTGATGATGAGATTATTGCCGCCGCCAATGAGCACAATATAGCAATGATCTTTACCGGCATGCGCCACTTTAGGCATTAATCGGCTGGCTACAAAGCGTTTATACGATGTTACGGACTATTTGTAGGTCGGATTTCAATCCGACATGTCGGGTTAAGACCCGACCTACAACAAATTCATGCCTGCCTAAACGCTGCTCGCTCGGTCTTTGGCAGTGGTACCACTAGTTTATTTATACCAAGCTCTGCACTTGGTTGTTATTGGAAATTTAAAATGAAAGTATTAGTAATTGGTAGTGGCGGTCGTGAGCATGCTTTGGCATGGCAGGCAGCGCAGAATCCAGCGGTAGAAACGGTATTTGTCGCTCCAGGCAATGCTGGTTCAGCTTTAGAAGCTAAGGTTGAGAACGTTGCTATCGACGTACTTGATATTGATGGTTTGCTAGCCTTTGCTCAAGCCAATAAAGTAGCTTTGACCATTGTTGGTCCCGAAGCGCCTCTAGTTGCAGGCGTTGTTGATGCCTTCCGTGCAGCCGATATGGCCGCCTTTGGTCCTACTGCAGGTGCAGCGCAGCTTGAAGGTTCCAAAGCCTTTGCTAAAGACTTCCTAAAGAATCACCAGATTCCAACTGCTGCTTACGAGACCTTTACCGAGATCGCACCCGCGGTTGCTTACATCGAAAAGATGGGCGCACCTATCGTGGTTAAGGCTGATGGCCTAGCTGCTGGTAAGGGCGTTATTTTGGCTGACACGGTAGCCGAAGCATGTGCTGCTGTTGAAGACATGCTAGCTGGCAACGCCTTTGGCGATGCCGGTAGCCGCGTAGTAGTGGAAGAGTTCTTGCTAGGTGAAGAGGCCAGTTTTATTGTCATGGTAGATGGTGACAACATCTTGCCTATGGCGTCCAGCCAAGATCACAAGGCACGTGACGAAGGCGATACTGGCCCTAACACCGGCGGCATGGGTGCTTACTCCCCTGCTCCAGTAGTTGACGCTACCATGCACGATCGCATCATGAACGAAGTAATTCGCCCTACTGTCGATGGCATGAAGGCCGATGGCTATGTTTACACCGGCTTCTTGTACGCTGGTATCATGGTAGCGCCAGATGGCACACCTAAGGTATTGGAATTCAACTGCCGCTTTGGTGACCCAGAAACCCAACCTATTATGCTACGTCTTAAGTCCAGCATTGTGGACCTGTGCCTAGCCGCAGAACGCAAAGAACTGGACAAGGTAACAGCGCAGTGGGATTCTCGTACTGCCGTAGGTGTGGTATTAGCCGCTGCCGGTTATCCTAATAGCTATCCAAAAGGTGATGTCATCAGCCTACCTGCTAACGAAGTTTCTGGCAGCAAGGTATTCCACGCTGGCACAGCTGACAAAGACGGTCAAGTTGTTACCAACGGTGGCCGTGTACTTTGTGCAACAGCCCTAGGCAACAGTGTTACTGAAGCACAACAAGCTGCCTATACCCTCGTTGACCAGATCAGCTGGGATGGCATGTTCTGTCGTCGTGATATTGGCCACCGCGCCATAAGCCGCGAACAAACCAAGTAGTAATTAGGCAACACCTACTTGCTACTGATATCACAATGGGGGCGCAGAGCCCCCATTTTTTTGGAGAGACACAAATGAGCGAAGAAACCATCTTTGACAAAATCATCGCCAAACAAATACCGGCCGATATCGTCTACGAAGACGAGCAAATTTTAGCCTTCAAAGACATCGCCCCAAAAGCCCCCGTGCACTACCTGATCATCCCCAAAAAGCGCATCGCTACCCTTAACGATGCCAACCCTGAAGATCAGGCACTACTCGGACACATGATGCTCACAGCATCAAAACTAGCCACCGAAGCAGGCATAGCCGAAGATGGTTACCGAGTACAAATGAACGTCAACAAAGGCGGTGGCCAAGTAGTATTTCACATCCACCTACACATGTTTGGCGGCCGCCAACTAGCTGAATAACCACTCAAGACTGGCACTTTGGGGTCAGACCCCAAAGTGCCAGTCTATCTTTACACTTCTTCCCCTAAATTATTACTTCCTCTTAGCGCTGAGCGTATAACATCCGCGTATACGTGATCCGTAACACTTCCAAATAGCCGTTTATACTCTTCAAAACAAATCTGCTTACTAGCCCCTAAAGAGTCAAATAAAGTATGAGATGAAAGCAACTCATCATCTACAAGACCAACATTTCCCGCATAACTAGACCACCGGTATTGCATAGGGAAATCTACCATACCTGCGCGCACTGGGTTCATTTCAATATAGCGCATGACCGAAAAGAAGTAGTTCATATTAAGTATCAAACTCGACTTATACCTGCCCTCCCAGATTGACCCAGAAGTCCCGTATACCTGATGGTAAAAGGGAACATAACGCACTCCAACTACTTTCATGAAGCGTATCAAAGCGTCTTCTTTAGGTGGGGTAATTAACAAGTGTACATGGTTGTCCATCAACACATAGGCGTGTAGCAGACACCCAGTTTTTTCAATTGCTTTCAAAAGCGCTGCTTTATAAACAGTGAAATCAGCATCCCTGTGAAACACATTACGCCTACTGCGTCCACGCTGTACTAGATGCACTGGGACATTGGGAATTAAGAATCGTTTTTGCCTTGGCATACAATCACTCCTTTGATTATAGGCTAATCAAAGTATAGACAATATTTAGGGAAAGCCACGACGAGAAAAATGATACTAGACTGGCACTTTAGGGTCAGACCCCAAAGTGCCAGTCTAGTATGTAGGGTTGTGTCCGGTCTACAGTATGGTGTTTAGGGCCGTGAGGAGGGCTTGGCATTCGGCTTGAGTGCCGATGCTGATGCGTAGGCGGTTTTGGGTACGGGTATTGGATGTGAGGTGGCGCACGATGACACCTTGTTGACGTAGGCCTGCTGCTATATCTGCAGCACCCATTGCTTGGTGCTCTACAAACACAAAGTTGGTCTTTGAGTCGGTCATGGTAAAGCCCATGTTGGCTAGCTCAGTAGCCAACCACTCACGCAATTCAATAATCGCCTGACGGGTCATATCAAAGTATTCCACATCAGCCACAGCAGCCGCTGCACCAGCCAAAGCCTCACGACTTAGTGGATATGGGTTAAAGCTGTTTTTAACACGCTCTAAGCCATCTATGAGATGTGCCTGACCAAAGGCCATACCCACTCTTAAACCCGCCAGAGAACGAGATTTGGAGGTGGTTTGTATCACCAACAAATTATCGTACTGCGGAATCAAAGCCACTGCCGACTGACCACCAAAATCGATATACGCCTCATCGATAATCACCACACGATCGGGGTTACCTTCTACAAGGCGGCGAATCTCATCTAAGCTTAGCAACAAACCCGTTGGTGCATTGGGATTGGCAAGAATAACACCACCGTTATTACCAAGGTAATCGGCAACATCGATAGATAAATCGTCTTTAAGCGCTACCTGGCGGTAATCAATACCAAATAAGTCACCATAAACAGGATAGAAACCGTAGGTAGTATCTGGGAACAGAAGCTTATCATCTTGCTTTAATAAAGCTTGGAAAGCATGAGCCAAGACTTCGTCAGAACCGTTACCCACAAATACTTGATCAATACTCAAGCCGTTATAGTCAGCCAAAGCTTGTCGCAAGTTGCTACAGGTCGGATCAGGATACAAGCGCAGGTCATCACCCGTTGCGGCCTGCATAGCAGCTACCGCCTTAGGCGAAGGCGGAAACGGGTTTTCATTGGTGTTCAATTTCACCAGGTTGGTGATTTTAGGTTGTTCGCCCGGCACATAGGGTTTTAGGCTATGTGCCAGGTCTGACCAAAAACGGCTCACAGCTTATGCAACCTCAACAATTTCGAAATCATGGGTGATCTCAACCCCGGCTTTTTCCAGCATAATAGAGGCTGAGCAATACTCTTCGGCAGATAAGCGAATGGCTCGCTCAACCACTTTTTCTTTTAGTTTACGACCAGAAACAACAAAATGAACATGGATTTTGGTAAACACCGAAGGCACGGAATCGGCGCGCTCAGCGCTAATCTGAGCAACACAATTGACCACGTCTTGACGTGACTTTTGCAAAATGCTCATGACATCAAAAGATGTGCAACCACCCATGCCCATAAGCAATAGTTCCATTGGACGTGAGCCTTTATCTTGGCCGCCCTTTTCTGCGGGACCATCCATAAATACCGTATGGCCGGTGCTGCCTTCGGCCTTGAAGCTTACACCACCATCCCAGCTTACGTTTGCTGTCATTGTCATTCTGTTAAATCCTAATTAATTATGTGGACGCCAAATTTGTGTGCGACCAAATAGAGAAATACCAACAAAGCCACGCACTTTTAGGGTGCCATCTTTTTGTAGCTTGATGGTGCATTTATAGTCTTTACCATTTTCTGGGTCGTAAATACGTCCCTTATGCCAAGTATGATCACCCTTGTAGGTAAAGCCACGTAATAAATTCAAACCAATAATCGGGTCATTGTGTTTGCTAGCATCGGGATTATTACGATCTACTTTAGCCTGGCCTTCCATACCGCTTTCATGGCCAGCAGGGTACAAGGGTTCTTTAAGGCTTACAAACTTACCAAAATAGGCACTGTCTTGTTCATAGATTTCAATAACGGCCTTGTCTTCTGGCGTTATCCAACTGCCTAATAGCTCTTCGGCATCGGCCCAAGCCATATTTGACAGGCTTGTCATACAGACTATTAGCAACCACGTTGTTAATGCTTTCATAGTTTTTCCTTTTGTTTTTATAATTAACTAATTATTAAGCGAGTAAATAATTAGGCAAATAGTTCAGCTAGCTTTTCACCTGGTTGTGCTGCTCGCATAAAGGACTCTCCTACCAAAAATGCACTAACCTTCTGCTCACGCATCAAGGCCACATCGGCAGGAGTATGGATACCACTTTCGGTGATCACTAAACGATCTTGAGGAATTTTTTGCAATAAATCAAAGGTTGTCTGCAGAGTCAGGTCAAATGTGTGCAGGTTGCGGTTGTTAATACCAATAAGAGGCGTACTCAACTTCAAGGCACGTTCCAATTCTTCGGCATCATGGGACTCGACTAATACATCCATACCCAAGTCTTCGGCTAATTCTGCCAAATCTTGCATTTGCTCGTCTTCCAAGCAGGCCACAATCAATAAGATACAGTCTGCACCAATAGCTCGGGCTTCGTATACTTGGTATGGATCTACGATAAAGTCTTTGCGAATCACCGGCAGCGAGCAAGCAGCACGTGCTTCACGCAGGTAGGTTTCACTACCTTGAAAAAAGTCTGCATCGGTCAATACGGACATACAGGTAGCACCGCCATCTTCGTAGCTTTTGGCAATTTGTGCCGGATCAAAGTCTTCACGAATCACACCTTTTGAAGGTGACGCTTTCTTCACTTCAGCTATTACCGCAGACTCACCAGCGGCAACTTTATCCAACATAGCTTGAGTAAAACCACGCGGTGCCCATTCGCCCACACTATTGGCAACAATTTGCTCCAACAATACGGGCACCGGTACTTGCGCCTGACGTTCGGCAATTTCTTCTAACTTACGTTCAACAATGCGTTTTAAAACAGTTGGGGTATTCATGCTTAAGACATTTCCTTACTTAACGTCATTAGTTGATCCATCTTAGCTTGCGCCTGACCATTAGCTATCACTTCACGAGCCTTGGCAATACCGGTTTCTAGAGAGTCGGCTAAGTCAGCAACATAAATAGCCGCGCCAGCATTAAGCAACAACATATCCAATGGCGCACCTGCTTGATTGTCAAAGACCTTTGTTATCACAGCCAAGCTTTGTTCAGAACCCTCAACCACCAAGTCCTGCAAGCTATCATGGGACAAGGAGTAAGCAGCTGGATCAATGGTGTATTCCGTAATCTCACCATCTTTCAATTCTACCACGTGGGTTGGCGCAGCAATGGATATCTCGTCCAAGCCGTCTTCTGAGTGTACTACCATGACATGCTTGCTACCTAAGCGACGTAGCACTTCTGCCATGGGACGCTGCCATTCACGGGCATACACTCCTAACAACTGATGCGGAGCACCAGCTGGGTTGGTTAGGGGACCAAGGATATTAAAAATGGTACGCACAGCCATTTCGCGACGTGGGCCAATGGCATGCTTCATGGCACTATGGTGAGCTGGGGCAAACATAAAGCCAACCCCTACTTCGCGAATGCACTGGGCAACTTGTTGTGGCTTCAAGGTCAGATTCAAGCCTGCGGTTTCTAGCAAATCAGAACTGCCACTTTTGGAAGAAATAGAGCGGTTGCCATGCTTGGCTACTTGGCCACCAGCGGCGGCGACAATAAAGGCACAGGCAGTGGATACATTAAAGACACCAGAGCTGTCACCACCAGTACCACAAGTATCTATAACATGATCACCTACCGCTTCTACACCCGTAGCTAATGCACGCATGGCTTCAACAGCACCAGTAATCTCATCAACGGTTTCGCCTTTCATGCGCAAACCAATTAAAAAACCACCTACTTGAGCTTGGGTAGCGTCGCCTGTCATGATGATATTCATCACTGAACGCATTTCTGCTTGGCTTAAATCACGGCGCTCAGTTACGGCCATAATGGCCTGTTGCATGTTCATGTTGGAGTTCCTGAGTGTACTAGTCGACTAGTGCAGTAAAAAACAATACTTTAGCATATATAGAAGCTTATCTGTGTAGAAAATTAGCTAATAATTCGTGACCTTGGCGGGTCAATATAGACTCTGGGTGAAACTGCACACCTTCTACGTCAAATTGCTTATGACGCACGCCCATAATGGCCTCGTTATTGCCGTCGGCATCCAAGCTCCAGGCCGTCACTTCGAGGCATTCGGGAATGCTTTCTGGGGCCAACACCAAGGAATGGTAACGCGTTACCTGTAATGGGTTTTCTAGGTCTTTGAATATGCTGGTATCTGTATGACTCACCATGGAGGTTTTGCCATGCATGACTTGTTTGGCACGTACCACATCGGCACCAAACACCTGGCCAATACTTTGATGGCCTAGACACACACCCAAGACAGGGATTTTTCCGGCAAAATGCTCGATGGCAGCCAAGCTAATACCTGCTTCATTGGGTGTACAAGGGCCAGGAGAAATAACCAAATGACTAGGCGCTAATGCTTCGATGTCGGCCAAACTAAGGGCGTCATTACGATACACTTCCACTTGAGCACCTAGCTCACGAAAATAGTGCACTAAGTTATAAGTAAAAGAATCGTAGTTATCCAGCATTAACAGCACAACTAGTGCTCCACAAAAGGTCGGAAAGAGAGATTGGCCATTATACGCCTAGAGCCTAGCCAGTGCACAGACACAGCGCCCATTTAGGCCAACTTTAGTCGCCTGCTGGATAAGATCAACTATGTGATGATTTATAGCCACGCACAGCAACGAATAACATCAGCGTGGCTAGGAGCAAATACACCACCATAGTAAGGACCGCTTCTTGTAGCAAATAGCCGTGGTCCACCAAAAAACCCAACCACACTGGACCAAGAGCCGAAGCAAACACCACAATGGTCCAGAACAAACTCTTTATGGCACCTAGATAGCGCACTCCATAAAGCTCAGGCCACAAGGCAGACTGGGCAGTTTGGGCAAAACCATTACCAACACCCAACATAATCAAATATGGCCAAATCACCCAATGAGCATCAATTAGGTTAATCATAGTTAAGGCTGTGGCCAGCGGCAGCAACGTAAAGGGTACCAAGGCCTTGGCGCTAAAACGATCTACTAGCTGCCCCGTGACAACCGCCATACTTATAACGATAACCGAATAAACCATATAGCCACTGGTCAAAAAGGTATGCGACCAGCCTTTTTCATCGGCCAGGTTTAGGTGATGGAAAAACATAGCCGTGGATACCATTGAAATAGCCGATACCCCGGGTAGCAATAAGTAAAAACGATAATCACGCAAGACATCACGACGACGCCATGACTTGGTATTGGCTTTGCTTTGCGACTCGGCTGGCTGCTCTACTTCGCTTTCCCGTTCTTGTAGCTGTTGTTCGTACTCTTCATGGCGCTGTTTATGCCCGCGTAATAGCCACAAGCCCAAAGGCGCAATCACCACCAGTACAAACACGGCTACACCCGAGAAGCTATAACGCCAACCCACGGCAGCAATGGCCAATACCGCCAACAAAGGCAGTACCGCTTCGCCCAAGGCAAAGCCCATCGCCACCAAGGCTGTGGCCTTGCCACGGTCATGATCAAAATAGCGCCCCATAGCCGTGTAAGCCACATGACTCATCAATCCTTGACCAGACTGGCGCAACAAAAAGATAGCAAATACCAACCACCAGACCGAATGCACTTGGGTGATAAACCAAGCTGCCAAAGCTAAACTCAACACTACAAATAGGGTGTAACGTGGCAACGCCATATGGTCTATCCACTTACCCGTGACAGGTAACAGCAAGGCACTGAGTAGCGTACCAGCCATATACACCCCACCCCACTGCGTATGACTAAGACCAAAATCCAACTGAATGGATTGGCCGAATATCCCCAACAAATAGGTTTGACCAAAGGATGAAGCAAAGGCAATGATCAAACCAAAAGCAGCAAAACGCGTATGGTTTTGTAATAGTTGCCAATATGCACGTGCGCTCATATGTTTCCCTTATGCAACTGCTATAAAGCAGGCCCAACTTCTATTTTGGAGCCGTCACTAAAGCGCGACAAGCGAAAACGTGTTAAATCATGTTCAGCTGGCAGGCCAGACAACATGCGGGCTATGACCCGGCCATAACCGGGGCCAATACCAAAGCCATGGGCGCTCATACCCGTGGCCAAATAAAAACCCGGTATCTGCTGCACTTCATCAACTACAGGCACGACATCCGGCATGGCATCAATCATACCGGACCACGAGCTTAATATGTCCAAACCAACTTGCTGTGGAAATCTCTCTGTAAAGCGCTGCTGCATGCGTGCCACGCGCCTATCATTACTAGGTGGATCCATGACCCGCATTTGTTCAAATGGCGTAATTTCATCGGCAGACCAGTTACGTTTCAAACCCCAAGCGTCGGAAAAACCTTTTGGCGACAAGCCTTTTATTTGCAGCTCATTCCAACTAGTCTTCAATAGAGGAAAGAAAGGCAAGGCATGACGGAAGCTATCTGGACCCAAGTAAATACCATGGCTATCAGCAAGCGCGATGTTATAGCCACCGTCGGCACGCTTGCGCATGGCGATCTCACCATCGCTAAAGCTATGGCCAATGCCTGCACCCAAAGGTTGAGTTTGTGCAACGGTGGCTTCAACGGTAAGCTGCGGCAGCTTGATTCCCAGGCGACGAGCAAATACAGAAGACCAGGCACCGCCACATAGCACCACCTGATTGCAGGCTACCTCACCCGCTTCCGTTACTACACCTGAAACAGCTCCCGCTTGACGCTGAATATCGCGTACGGCGCAATTTTCTCGGATCAACACTCCTTCTTGATGGGCCAGCTTGGCTACCGCAGGCACCGCCTGCCAAGGTTCTGCCACGCAATCACTTGGTGTACAAGTACCGCCTATCCACTTGCCCTCATGAGGCTGACTAAACATGCTATCGACATGTTCAGCTCCCATAGCATAGGAATCCAAATCATGTTCTTTAGCAATATCCAACCACTCAAGCAACTTATGCATACGCTTTTCGTTGTCAGCAAGATAAGCAATACCTGTGGTTTTAACCCCACAAGCACCACCGACTTCGGCATCAATTTCGTGCCATAGCTTCACGGCTTGAGCAGTGATGGGGATCTCGGCAGCATCACGCCCATGCTGGCGTATCCAGCCCCAGTTGCGCGATGACTGCTCACCAGCAATACGACCCTTTTCACATACTAGTACACGTTTGCCTAAACGGTTTAAATACAAGGCACTAAAAATGCCGATGACACCACCACCGATGATGATGACATCAACAGCGTCGGGGAGTGCATCGGCATAGGTTATAGGCGTATTAATAGTAATAGGTGCTGCCATAACACAACTCCAAAATTGCTTATGGCGGCAACATATCACTTATATTGTGTCATTGCGAGACAATGCAGCGACTATTCTCCAGCGGCAATCAGACTCGCATTGCCACCAGCAGCGGTAGTATCAATACACAGGTGACGTTCAATGGTATAACGCTGTGGATCTAGGGTTTCGCTAATTAATGGCAATAATTCACCATCACCTTGCGCTAAAGCCCAACGCAAAGCCTGCTGATAATCAGCTTCACCGTTGCAGGCCACAGCTCCAATGCCGTTAATTTGCGTCAGCGCTGCAGCAGATAGCTGACCAGCAAGCACCCGTAAAGGCAGGTTATTTTCTGGTAAAGTAACATCATCAGCGATCATAATTACTGTATTACCTTGGGCCAAAGCGATACGTGCCTGGGCAAGGGCTTGCTGTCGGTTAGGGCCTAAGCAAAGCACCACACCACGAGGCAAAGTAGACAACTGGTTTAGCTCACCAGTTGGACCAGGCAACAGCACCTTATCTCGGCACAAGTCTGCTACTGCACCAGTATCAGGACCAAACACTTGCGCCAGTTGCAGTAGACGATCCGTAGTTTCTCGCCATTGCGTAGACACTTCACTAGTCACTGAATTAATAGCCACCTGTACTTCATCAGCACTCACTTCACGACCCGTTGCCACAGCGCTAGTGACAGCTTGTGGCAAACGCAAACGTTGTACATACTGTGGCCCACCCGCCTTAGGACCCGTGCCTGACAAGCCTTCGCCACCAAACGGCTGGCTACCCACTACGGCGCCAATTTGGTTACGGTTCACATAGGTATTACCCGCATGAATGCGGCTAACTAGTTGCTCTACGCGCGCATCAACACGAGTGTGCACGCCAAAGGTTAGGCCATAGCCTTGGGCGTTGATGGTATCCACCACCTTGTCCAATTCAT
>CALKFY010000036.1 GCA_938084925.1 uncultured Pseudomonadales bacterium | reverse complement strand
ACCACCTGGCACGCAGCTGGCCTAGTAAGCATGTTGTGGCCCACTCCTACCCTAACTAAGCTAGCCGAATACAGTCACGACCTGTATGCCAGTCTAGAAGCAGAAACCGGTCAGGCTACAGGCTACAAGCGCATTGGTAGTTTATCCATGGCCCGCACAGAAGAACGTTTGGAAGAGCTGCGCCGCTCAGCCTCTATGGCAGCTGCCTTTGGCGTAGAGTCCAAGTTCTTGACTAACGAAGAGCTAGAGGAAATCTACCCTGGCATTAACACCGAAGGTTGTGTTGGTTGCCTGTACATCGAAAAAGATGGCCAAACCAACCCTATCGATACCACCATGGCCCTCGTCAAGGGTGCTCGCATGGGCGGTGCGTTAGTAAAAGAAAATACCAAGGTGGAAGAAATTCTAGTAGAAGATGGCACAGCCATCGGTGTACGCACCGACAAAGGCACCATCATGGCCGACAAGGTGGTGTTGACCGGTGGTTTGTGGTCCCGTGACATTGCCAAGACCGTGGGTGTTGACCTACCTCTTTACGCTTGCGAGCATTTCTATGTGGTAACTGAAGAAATCGACGGCCTTACGCCACGTCCTGTGCTACGCGACTTCGACAAGGGTGTTTATTTCAAAGAAGACGCTGGCAAGATGCTGGTAGGCTGGTTTGAAGGCCATGCTAAGGGCTACCCGATGTCTGGTATAGCCGAAGACTTCTGCTTTGATCAGTTTGAATTCGATATGGAGCACATCGAGGATTACTTGTATGACAGTCTAGAGACCTTCCCAACCTTTGGCGAAGTGGGTATCCGTACTTGGTTTAACGGTCCAGAAAGCTTCACGGCCGACAACCTGCACCTTATGGGTCCAACCCCAGAACTAAGCAATTTCTGGGTATCCTGTGGTATGAACTCCAAGGGCATCGGTGCCGGGGGCGGCATGGGTAAAGTCATGGCTGACTGGATTGTGGACGGCTATCCATCCGGTGACGTTACCGAATGTGACGTGCGCCGTCACCACCCAGCACAGCGCACAGACGATTACGTGGCAGAGCGTATTCCAGAAGCCCTAGGTCACACTTACGCCATGCACTGGCCCTTTTACCAGTACCACACAGCTCGCAACAAGCAGCTATCCCCTATTCATGGGGCCTTGCAAGAAGCCAATGCCTGCTTTGGTGAAGTGGGCGCCTACGAGCGCCCTAACTGGTTTGCTAATGAAGGCCAAAAAGCCGAATACGAATATAGCTACAAGCGTCAAAACTGGTTTGACAACTATGCTACCGAACACATGGCCATGCGTAACAGCGTGGGTATCGTGGACATGTCCTCCTTTGGTAAGTTTGAAGTAACAGGCAAGGACGCCCTAACAACTTTGCAATACATCAGCACCAGCGATATTGACGTACCCGTTGGCAAGCTAGTTTACACCCACTGGCTCAACAGCCGTGGCGGTATCGAAGCCGACCTAACTATCGCCCGCTTAGACGATGAACGCTTTTGGGTAGTAACCGGCATCGGCTCTTTGAACCGTGATTGGTGGCACTTACAGGAAAATCTGATTGGTGATACGCAAGTAGAAAATGTTAGCCAAAATTTTGCATGTTTCTCGGTGCAAGGTCCTAACGCACGCAATACCCTAGCCAAGATCGCTGAAACCGACATGAGCAAGGAAAACTTTGCTTTTGGTACTGGTCGTTATGCCAATGTTACCCTAGGCAATGGTGAAACCGTAGAGTGCTGGCTACAGCGTATCTCCTACGTGGGTGAATTAGGTTGGGAAATCATGGCTCCTGCTGACCAAGCTACGGCCGTTTTCCATGCCATCCATGAAGCTGGCGCCGAGTTCGATATTGCCAACGTTGGCTTGCATGCGCTAAACAGCTTGCGCCTAGAAAAAGGCTTCCGCCATTGGGGTCACGACATCGCTGGCGAAGACAACCTAGTACAAGCTGGCCTTGCCTTCACCGCCAAACCAGACATCAAAGACTTCTTAGGCAAACAAGCCTTTATAGAACAGAAGGCTGCCGGTATACCAGATCGCCGCTTAGTGCAGTTCAAGCTAGACGATCCAGAGCCGTTGCTGTATCACAACGAACCTATCGTGATGAACGGTGAGTACGTGGGCTACCTAACTTCTGGCATGTACGGCCACGCCGTAGGCGGCGCCTTGGGCATGGGTTATGTGAACGTCGCAGGCCTAAAGAAAGACGTGTTAGAAGCAGCTAGCTTTGAAATTGAAGTAGCGCAAGAACGCTTCTCTGCCACGGCCAGCCTACAGGGTTTCTACGATCCGAAAGGCGAACGCATGAAGATGTAGTTAACATTGGGGGTCAGAGGGCCTGCCCCATGAGCGGAGCGAGTGCCTTGGGTACCTGAGGTCTGACCCCGCTTAACTGCTCTCGCAACCAAGCCACAAAGGCTTGCCTTGCTGGACTACCCTGCTTATCTTGTTTTGGATATACCAAATAAAAACTATAGTGCTGCTGGTTTCGATACTCAGCGAGCACTTTTAAACGTTTATCGGCAATTTCTCGTTCTATATATAACCTTGGGGACAAGGCAATACCCATACCATCAATGGCAGAATCTAAAGCCAAAGTGGTTTGGTTAAAGGACATGCTAGCTTTAGGTGCTTGCATATCGTACTGATCAAATACCCCTTGCCAACTGGGGTGACTATCTTCTATCAAGCGTTGCCTAGCCAGCACATTCGGATCGTTTAAATCACCCTGCACCTCAAAATTTGGGCTCGCTACCATACACAAATCAGCAGGCGCTAAGAACTCATAAATTAGCTCTGGGTCGCTGCTATTGGCAGCAATACGAATGGCCAAGTCAGCTTCGCCTTGATCCAACTGCACCAGCTTATCAGAAGCGGATAGCTGTATTTCAATATCCGGATGTTGGGCAGAAAAATCAGACAACCTACGCACCAACCAACGCGACGCCAAAGACGGTGGCACACTTAAACGCAACTGCCCTTGGGGCGCCATTAACTCAGCCGTTGCCTTATCAATTCGCGCAATAGACTTACGGCATTCTTGGTAGTACATGTCGCCCTGCGGAGTAAGAGCCAAGCCTCTAGGCAAACGTTCAAACAGCGTCACACCCATTTGCTGTTCCAGCTGCCTCACTTGCTGGGCTACAGCCCCATGAGTGCGATGTAACTGCTGCGCAGCGAGGCGAAAGTTCAAATGTTTAGCGGCAGCACAAAACACGCGAACACTGTTTAGATTCACTCTCATCATGACTCTCACTTCGAAGTTAGACTGTAGTTTTTCTACAGCTTACAGGGAGTATTAATGATTAGTCAATGAACTAGTGTCATAGCAAAATGAAGCCATCAGTTCGACGTCATTTCACTACAAACAGGAGCTTACAATGACTCAATTATTACTTAACATGATGCCTGATACAGGCCGCAAAACTTGGTTGCTAAAATGGTTCGCTTCTATTGTGCAAATCATCGGCTATACAGCTACGGCGTTTAACTTTACACCACTTAATCAATATCTGTTTTTGGTAGGCTTAGTGGGCTGGTTTGTTGTGGGTGTGATGTGGAATGATCGAGCAATAATGCTTATTCACATTATTGCCCTCGGTGGCATGCTAATAGGTATGGCTATGTAGCAATGCTAAGCGTCAGGGTTGCTGGCGCAGATGTCTAGGTAATCACCGATTACCGATACCATGCCGCGTTCGATGCATTCGATAGTCAGTACATGACCTATGGAAACTTCCAAAACATTAGGAATGGTTAAGAAATCTGCTAGGTTCTGGCTATCTAGATCATGTCCAGCGTTAACACCTAAACCTAACTCTTGAGCGCGCTTGGCGGCAGCGGCATAGCGTGCTAATACGGCTTCTTGCTGCGGCGTGTTCCAAGTAGAAGCAAATTCTTCCGTATACAGCTCAATACGCTGAGCTGCAGACTTAGCAGCTAGCTCAACCTGCTCGACATCTGGGTCTAGGAAGATAGCGCTACGTACTCCCATGGCGTTGAGACGTTTGCATACGGCATCTACCTGCTCAAACTGAGTGTGCATATCCCAGCCATGGTCAGAGGTTAACTGGCCTGGCGCATCGGGCACTAGGGTGCACTGATCTGGCTTTATCTCTTCCACCATATTAAGAAAGTGCTCAGAGGGGAAGCCTTCAATATTGTATTCAATGCCTTCTAAGGGCTGGCACAAGGCACCTAAATCATAGGCATCTTGATTGGTAATATGACGCTCATCCTGACGTGGATGCACAGTAATACCACGCACACCCAAATCAATATTCTTACGCGCAAAGTCGCAAACATTAGGGAAATCTCGACCACGAGAATTACGTAGCAAAGCAATTTTGTTCAGGTTTACACTCAGTAGGGTCATGAATAAGTCCGTTATTTTAAAAGCATAGAAGACGCTAAGGGAGCCTATTCTACTGCAAGCTATGTAGTTGTGAAACCAAGTTACAAACAAATCCCATTGAGCTAAACTGGTAATGCTCAGGATACATTTTATTTTTATTCTTAAATAACCAGTTTACAAAACTATGTCGACAAAAAGCAGTGCTTTGGGTGTCATTAACCTCGTGATAGATCAAGCTAGCGCGACGCCTTTATACAAGCAGTTATTGGATCAGTTGCGTCAATTAGTCATATCTGGGCAGCTAGCTAGCAATGAACGCCTACCCTCTAGCAGAAACCTCGCTGGCGCTCTGCAAGTTTCGCGTACCACTACTTTAAGTGCTTACGAACAACTTCTCGCCGAAGGTTATCTGGTTTCACGTCCTGGCTCTGGTATTTTTGTGGCCGAGCAAATACGCCCTTTACCTACGTCTGCGCCAGTCATTACCAATTTAATAAGTTCGCCAAGCAGCTCCTACAAAGATACCCCCTTAGGTTTTAACGCAGGACCCGATGCTGATAACTTTCCTTTCCCCTTATGGGCACGCTGCTTAGCCAAGGCTTGGCGTAATCCATCGGCAGAGTTATTGCACGACCAACATAATGGTGGTTATTGGCCCTTACGCCAACAAATTTCCCGCTACCTTAAAAGCATGCGCGGTATGGACTGCCAGCCGCAACAAATTATTATCACCGCCGGACAACGAGATAGCTTAACCTTATTGAGCAGGCTGCTTACGCAACCCGGTGATACGGTACTACTAGAGAACCCTGGCTATCGAATACAACAGCGCGTTATTCAATCCTTAGGCCTCAACAGTCAATTTATCGAAGTGGATGAAGCTGGCGCTATACCACCAGAGCTGCCGACATCAGCAGGCAGCAAACCTAAGTTCGCCTTGCTGACCGCTAGCCGACAATACCCCTTGGGAATCACCATGAGTGGCCCTAGACGCCATGAATGGTTAAATTTCAGTGCTGATACCGGTTGCTGGCTGATCGATGATGATTTTGACAGTGAATTTACCTACGAGGGTTTACCACCGCCTCTGCTCTACAACATGGACTTGAGCCAACGCACTATCCTAATGGGTAGCTTTTCCAAACTCATGTTTCAGAACTTTCGCCTTAGTTACATGGTGGTCCCAGCTAGTCTCAGTGATGCGTTTATGGATATCCAAGCGCAGCTTGGTGGCATGGCTTCACTACACATTCAACCGGCTCTCAGTAGCTTCTTAGCGGATCGCCATTTTACTCACCATATGCGCAAAATGAGTAAATTGTACCGTCAAAAACGTGACCTACTGGTACCACTTATTGAACGAGAATTAGGTACTTGGTTAACGCCTATCGTTCCTCACTCGGGCACTCATCTAGTGGCTTTAGCAAAACAGCCCTTTGACGATGTTTTACTTGCCGATAAAGCACGTAAAATGGGCATCAATACCCAGGCCTTATCAAGTCACTTCCTCAATAACGAGTCTCAGCCTAAAGCACCTCAACAAGGCCTTCTAATGGGCTTTTCTGGTGTACAAGAACAAGATTTTCCACACTTGGTAGGCGGTTTACGTGGACTCTTTGAGACCATATAAAGCCGTAAATGCCACTGAGGGCACCGAAACTCTAATCAAGGTCAATTCTGAGCGTTTAAACAAACCTTAAATCACGCCCCTTTGTTAGTATGT
>CALKFY010000035.1 GCA_938084925.1 uncultured Pseudomonadales bacterium | reverse complement strand
GCGGAACTCGGCAAAAAACGCCTCAGACAGTCCTCGCGCTATTTCCATGGCCTAGCCGTCATGCTCGGCGGCGTCATAATCGGTGAAGGGCAAAGGCGCAATGGCTTTAGCTAAGTGGCAGGCATAGGGTGAACTAAAATTACCCACTTAGGCGGCAGGTCGCATTGACTTATTGCACGATTATGACGCCGCTGAGCATGCTTAGCTATTATGGATAAGTGCGAGGACTGTTTGAAAGCCTTGCTGTTTAAGGCTTGAGTTCCGCAGCACCCATAATCGGTCAGCACGCGCAAGGTAGCTGACGCAGTCAGCCAAGGAAGTAAGTGCAATAAGCCATTGCTTCCTGCAAGCCGGAGGACTAGATAAAGGCGCAATGGCTGTGCGGAGGGAACTCATAGGAACCACGAAACCAAGGGCTAAAATTTTGCCATGAGATTTGTTAATAACATGATGCAAAATAATTAATCGAATAACCCTGTAGGGGTAATTGCAAAGGCCTTAGTTTACGACTAAAGTGGACGTTTCCGTAGCGCAAGAAGACCTATAACTATGCAATACCTAGCCCCCACAACTTGCGCCGATGCCGTAGCTGCATTGGCTGCCTGTGACGGTGATGCTCGCCTCTTGGCCGGTGGCACCGATCTGTTAGTTCGCCTGCAAGCAGACATGATTGAACCAGACCTTTTGGTTGACATCAAACTCATTCCACAATGCCAGAATATTGAGCAAGATGACGCCGGCTTTACCATCGGCGCTGCGGTATCCGGTGCTGAAATGAGCGAACATCCCACCTTAGGCAAAGTATGGCCAGGTATTGTTGAAGGCATGGACCTCATCGGTTCCACCCAAGTACAAGGCCGCGCCACCCTAGCCGGTAACTTATGCAATGCCTCGCCAGCGGCTGATAGCGTACCCGCCCTGATTGCCGCAGGTGCTGTTGCCAATGTCGTGGGCCCCAAGGGTACACGCCAAGTAGCCGTAGAAGACATACCTACAGGCCCCAGCCGCAACAGCCTTGCTAAGGACGAAATGATCGCGTCCTTCTCGCTACCTGCGCGCCCTACTCGCTCAGCCGATGCTTACTTGCGTTTTATCCCGCGTACCGAAATGGACATCGCGGTAGTGGGTGCCGCCGTTAACTTGAGCCTAGATGCCGATGGTACTTGCTGTGCAGCACGCGTAGTGATTGGCGCCGTTGGCCCTAAGGTTATTATTGTTGATGCGGCTGCCCAAGCCTTGATTGGCAGCCAAGTAGACGCCGCCGCCTTGCAAGCCGTACAAGAAGCCTGCAGCGCCGCTGCCACGCCGATTAGTGACAAACGTGGTACCGCTGAATTTCGTAAACACACCGTTGGTGTGATGGCCCGCCGCGCGGCTGCCATTGCTCACTCGCGCGCCCAGGCCTAAGGAGAAACTTATGTCTTCAACTCATGTATCCACTACCATCAATGGCCAAGCGGTCGAATACGTTTGTCCCAACGATGCTAGTTTATTAGAAGTATTACGCGACCAGTTAGGTATGACTGGCACCAAAGAAGGTTGCGGCAGCGGTGACTGTGGCGCCTGTTCCGTGACCGTTGATGGCCGTTTGGTGTGCTCTTGCTTGGTGCTCGGCGTAGAAGCCCAGAATCGCCAAGTAGAAACCATCGAAGGTATGGCCGACAAAAATCAACTGCACAAACTGCAACAAGTATTCCTAGAAAAGGCTGCCCTACAGTGCGGTATTTGCACCCCTGGCATATTGATCGCCGCTCGCTCTTTGCTAGAAAAAAACCCAGATCCTACTGAAAAAGAAGTACGTTACTGGATTGCTGGCAACCTATGCCGCTGCACCGGTTATGACAAGATTGTGCGTGCCATATTAGAAACTGCCAAACAATTGCGGGAGGAAGCAGCATGAGCGAATATCAAGCCAAAGAATTCAAAGTACTCGGCCAGCGCCTACAACGCCCTGACGGTATCGACAAGGTAACCGGCCGTGCCAAATATGGCGCTGATACCGAAGCCGCTGGCATGTTGCATGGTAAAATCCTGCGCAGCCCACACGCCCACGCCCGTATACTTAGCATTGATACCAGTGCCGCCGAAGCCCTAAATGGCGTTAAAGCCGTGGTAACCCGAGCCGACTTTCCTACCGCTGCCAAAGGCTACGAAGATGTGCAGGACAACTGCATGGCTGGCGAGCGCGCCCTGTATGACGGCCATGCCGTAGCAGCCGTAGCCGCCACCAGCAAGCGCATTGCCAAGCAGGCTCTAAAATTAATTAAGGTTGAATACGAAACACTGCCTCATGTCACCGAAGTAGAGGCAGCCATCACCGTCGGCGCACCTATCGTACAAGCAGGCCAAGTGTCCAAGCGGGTGCCAGAAGGCTATTCCGACAACGTTGTGCGTTACGTGAGCTTTGGCCACGGTGATATCGATGCGGGTATTGCCCAAGCTGATGCCACCATCGAACGTACCTATCGTACCGAGGCCTCCCACCAAGGTTACATCGAGCCTCATGCCTGTCTTGCTACCTTAAACGAAGATGGCCGCGGCGATCTATGGGTATGTACCCAGGGGCATTTCTGGATTCGCGATATGAGCTGTGCGGTATTAGGCTTAGAGTCCGCCAACCTACGCGTAACGGCTTCCGAAATCGGCGGTGGCTTTGGTGGCAAAACCACGGTATTTATCGAACCCGTCGCTCTAGCCCTATCCAAGAAGTCAGGCCATGCCGTCAAGCTAGTCATGACGCGCGAAGAAGTCTTGCGTGCCACAGGCCCCACCATTTCTACCCTTATGCACGTAAAACTAGGCATGACTAACGACGGCCGCATTACCGCCGCCTATGCCAAGCTGTTTTATCAAAGCGGTGCCTACAAGCAAGGCTGTGCCGACTTTGGTGCCATGCCAGCCTTTGCACCTTATGACTTAGAAAACGTGCACACGGAAGGCTTTGACGTAGTCACCAACCGTCCACGTACCGCCTCTTACCGTGCACCGGGCGCACCCACGGCTTGTTATGCCGCGGAAAGTGCCATCGACGAATTGTGCCAACAGTTAAACCTAGATCCTTTGGCAGTGCGCCTGAAGAACGCCGCCAAAGAAGGCACCAAGTCTAGCTATGGCCCAACCTATGAAGACCATGGTTTGATCCAGTGCCTTGAAGCGGTGAAAGACACGGAGCATTGGAATGCGCCTTTGGGGGCTAACCAAGGCCGTGGCTTGGCGGCAGGTTTTTGGTTTAACTTTGGTGGTGAAACCAGTGTTAGCACCTTCTTAAACACCGACGGTAGTATCACTGTTACCGAAGGCAACCCGGATATCGGTGGCTCCCGCGCCTCTATCTCCATGATGGTAGCGGAAGAATTTGGCATCAACTATGACCAGGTACGCACCACAGTAACGGACACCGGTTCCATGGGCCAAAACGAACCCACTCACGGTAGTCGAGTGACCTTTGCCGTGGGCATGGCGGCCATCAAGTGTTCGCGTTCTATCAAAGCCGAGATCGCCCAGCGCCTAGCCAAGACTTGGGATGTGGCCGTTGATCAGGTTAGCTGGCAAGACGGCAAAGCCCATTGCCTAGATGCAAGTAAAGGCATTGAACCCATGAGCCTGCCAGAAATAGGCGCCATCGCCAACAACACAGGCGGCCCCATTGGCGCCCACCACGGTTCCAACATGGAAGGTGCTGGCGTGGCCTTCGGTGTACATATTTGTGACACCGAGGTTGACCCAGAAACTGGCTATGTCACGGTGCAGCGCTATACCGCCATTCAAGATGCTGGTAAGGCTATCCAACCTGACTACGTAGAAGGTCAGCTACAAGGTGGTGCGGTACAAGGTATCGGCTGGGCCTTGAATGAAGAGTATGTGTACGGCGAAGACGGTCGTTTGCAGAACCCCGGCTTCTTGGATTATCGCATTCCTGTGGCATCAGACATGCCCATGATTGATACGGTGATTATCGAAGTACCCAACCCAGGCCACCCCTTTGGTGTGCGTGGCGTGGGCGAAACGCCCATCGTGCCGCCATTGGCAGCCGTTGGCAATGCCGTATCACGAGCCGTTGGCGTGCGTTATAACCACTTACCCATGTCACCACCACGGGTATTAGCCGGCATTCAAGCAGCTAAGTAAGCAAAAGGGTAGTGATAAAATGGCTCATATTCAAATTTTTGGCTCCCTACGAGACCTCTTCGCTGGCGAAGACTCAGTAGAGCTAGACGTCAAAAATTTGCGTGAGCTGTTGCTCAAACTGCCTGCCGCCTACCCTGACTGCCAGGAAGAAATCGACGAAGGCGTGTCCGTCTCAATTGATGGCAAAATCATCAACGACGATTGGTTTACACCGATTCGACCAGACAGTGAAGTAGTGGTTCTACCTCGTATAGTCGGTGGCTGATCCTTACCTTTCTGCAAAACTAAAAAAGACAGCCTAGGCTGTCTTTTTTGTTTCTAGCTAAAGAGTAGCACCTACTTTAGCAAGCCTTCTTTTTTGGCATAGTCTAAGGCCGAATCCAAAGCGATCTTCACTACGGCCATGATTTCATCAATCTGCTGTGTAGTAATAATTAGCGGTGGACAGAAGGCTAGCGAACTGCCGGCTACGGCGCGCAAAATCACACCGTTGTCTTGACATACTTGCAAGGCATGAGCGCCCACGGCACCACCGACAAAGGCTGCGCCTGTGTCTTTATTAGCAACCATTTCAATGGCACCTATCAAGCCCTTGCCACGCACTTCACCCACCAACGGATGACCGGCAAACTCAGCCAACTTGGCCTGCATATGCTCACCCACCACGGCCGCATGGGCAAACAGGCTATCACGCTCATAGATTTCCAAAGTCTTCAGCGCCACAGCGCAGGCCGTTGGATGACCAGAATAGGTATAACCGTGGCCAAATACGCCCACTTGCGCGGTTTGCTCAATCATAGCCTCATACATGTCGCCCTTAATTACTGACGCACTAATTGGCATATAGGCCGATGACAACTGTTTGGCAAAGGTCATCAAGTCTGGCTTGTTGATGTTCATGGTGGTGGAGCCAAAATCATTACCTGTACGGCCAAAGCCGGTAATGACTTCGTCGGCCCAGAACAAGATACCATGTTTATCCAGTACCGCTTGCACCTTTTCGTAGTAACCTGCTGGCGGCACAATCACGCCACTAGCACCGGTAATAGGCTCGGCAATAAAGGCGGCAATGGTGTCAGCGCCTTCGTCTGCGATCAACTTTTCTAAGTTGCCGACAATACGATCAACAAATTCGGTTTCGCTTTCGCCTGCTAGGGCACCACGATAATAGTGGGGGGCGTCGGTGCGCAAGATACCCATGGCTTCAAAGGGCAAGTCAAAGTGGGCATGGTTCGGCGCCAACCCAGTGAGACAGGCCGCGGCAACAGATACACCATGATAAGCCCGTTCGCGGGAGATAATCTTGTACTTTTCTGGCTTACCAATGGCATTGAAGTAATAGCGTAGCATTTTGATATGGCTATCATTAGCATCACTACCGGAGTTACCAAAAAACACCTTGGCATTGTCCATCGGCACCATGGCTGCCAACTTATCGGCTAGTTCAATACCCACCTCGTGCGCCTTACCACCAAAGGTATGGGTATAGCCTATTTGACCCATTTGGGCGCTAGCTGCATCAATCAACTCTTGGTTGCTATAGCCTAAAGAAGTACACCACAGGCCAGCTAGGCCTTCAATATAACGCTTGCCTTGTTTATCATACACATAAACACCTTCACCGCGATCAAGGATCAAAGATTCAGTGGCTTTAAAGTTGGTAGTTGGGTAAATAACGGCTGACATGATAGGTCCTCAAAAACGTTGTTCATTGAGACCATTTATACCGAAGTTTTACTTGTCTATAAATAATGATTTCCAAGTGTTTACATTTACATATACAATTGTTAAAACCACACAGGAATAACCCATGGGTGTAAAAAAAGCCGCCTTGACCGGCCCACTAGCTGATGCTGACATTCGCCTTTTGCGAGTCTTTGTTGGGGTCGTCAGAGCAGGTGGTTTTAGTGCCGCCGAAATTCAATTAAATCTCGCCAACTCCACCATCAGCAATTATATAGCCGACTTGGAGCGCCGCCTGCAAATGAAACTGTGTCAGCGTGGTAGAGCTGGTTTTGCTATTACAGAACAAGGTCAACTAGTCTACGATGCCGCCCAACAGATGTTTCTTGCTCTAGAGGGGTTTCGCGATACGGTAAACCAAGCGCAAAACCAGCTACTCGGTAACCTTCATCTCGGTTTTGCCGAACACATGCTGAGTGTGTACAACACCAGTGTAGTACAAACTTTATCGGCTTTTAATGACATAGCCCCTGAGGTAGAGGTACAAATCAGCACCTTAAGCTCTGATGATGTTGCTACCGCCACCCTCGAAGGCAAGGTGGATATTGGTATCACCGTATTACCTCATAGCTATCCTGAGCTTGCTAGTCAGGATTTGTTTAGTGAACGGATGCTACTTTACTGTGGCAAAGATCATGCGCTATTTGCAACATGCCATGAACTTGGCGAGGACGTGGATTTGGCGGCTTACCGATTTGTCGAATCGCCCCGCCTCATGCGCGGGCGCGAACCTCACCCGGACATGCGCAACTGGCCCATTCACGCCAAGGCTCACCACCAAGAAGCACGTACGGCGTTGATTTTGAGCGGCCATTACTTGGGGTTTCTACCTCAACATCTGGTTGAAAACTGGGGGCTAAGCGCTCGCTTGCGTCCGATAGCACCGGAGCGTTATGGCTACAGCAATACCTTCACGGCAATCTGGCGTCCGGCCCGAGCTAAAGACAGTTTAGCCAAAGCTTTCATTGCCTGTTTGCAGCCCTTTCAAGCCTAGTTAAAAGTCTTGCCATTCATCGTTGGCGTTGTTTTTGGACGGCGAAATTGATTGGTACGCAGGAACGCTAGAACTTGGCTTGGGCACCTTTTTTACCGGCTGCCAGGCCTGGCCTTGTTCGACTTTAAAGAAGTCCATTAACTCCATCATATCTTGCGCTTGTTGGCTCATGGTAGTCGTTGCTGCCGCTGTCTGCTCCACTTGGGCGGCGTTACGCTGAGTCACCGAGTCCATCTGTTCTACGGCGCGGTTAACCTGGCTAATGCCGTTGGATTGCTCGGCACTGGCGGTGGCAATTTCGGCCACAATGGCGCTCACTTCAGATACGGATGCCACAATTTTGGTTAAAGATTCGGACGACTCTGTGGCCAAACGTGAACCGGACTCGATCCGGTTCACACTATCGTCTATCAGGGTCTTAATATCCTTGGCAGCTTCGGCGCTACGTTGAGCTAGATTACGTACTTCTTGGGCTACTACAGAGAAGCCACGACCTTGTTCGCCGGCACGGGCCGCTTCAACCGAGGCGTTCAGGGCCAATAGGTTAGTCTGGAAAGCAATGTCATCAATGACGTTGACGATATCGGCAATCTGCTTGCTGCTGGCGCTAATTTGGCCCATTGCTGCCGCGGCTTCTTGGGCGACACTACCACCTTTGGTGGCCACATTGCTGGCTTCTTTGGCCAAGGAGTCCGCACGTTCAGCGCTATGCGCATTTTGACGTACCGTTGCCGTCATTTCTTCCATACTAGCGGCGGTTTCTTCCAGACTACTTGCCTGCTCTGTGGTGGACTCACTGAGGCTATTATTACTTTCCGAAATTTCCCTTGAACTGGTGTTGATATCGCCACCAATACTACGTATTTGGGCCACGGTTTCACTTAACTTATCTCGGGTTCTCGTTAAGGAACTCTGTAGGCGAGCAAATTCACCCTGATAATCACCGTCCATACTCACTTGAAGATCACCTTCGGACATCTTCTGCAATACATCCTGGGCTTCATGAATAGGTACGACCACAGCATCCAAAACTTGGTTGATACCGGTGGCAATAGTCGATAAGAAACCAATAAATTCATCTTCTTGCAAACGTGCATCTAGTTCACCAGCAGAAGCTTGATCAATCAGTTTTTCAATTTCTTTAACGGCCGAAACCTGACCAGTTAGATCGCGCCATTCAACAACACTACCAAGACGCTCACCCATCTCATTAACTACAGGATTTGCCGTAATTTGTAAGGAGCGGCCACCAATTTCAAACTGCGTTTCGTAAATATCCGTTAAACTGCCTAATAAGTTACGCTGGTGTGCAGGATTGGCATGAAACTGATCAAAATTAGCACCCAACATCTTATCGGCGTCAAAATCTGGCAGTACCGTACGCAAATCCGCTTCCGCGACCTTCATCATTTGCATCACCGATGCGTTGCTGTAAATTATGACACCATCGTTGTCGGCCATCATGACATTGCCTTTGACGCTATCTAAAGCTATTTTAATACGCAAGTTTTCATTGGCCAGTTTGCGGTCTTGCTCTTGTTTAGCTAGGTTGTCACGCGAGATACCCATAAACACACCTAAAGCACCGGCTATCACACCCACCTCGTCAGCACGGTTAGCGCCCTTAGCCTGGACACTCAAATCACCCTTACTGGCGGCAGACATAGCATTAGCAATTTGACGCAATGGACCAGTAATACGCAGGTACACCAACAGGGCTGCCAATAACAACAAGGCCACCAGACCGGAACCTGCATACAGGTACACTTGCTGCTCAAAGTCCACCAACTCTTGGCGCAATTGCTCTTGACGTTGACGTTTATTTTCAGTGACTTGCTGACTCACTAAGTCGGATACCTGCATAAACAATTGGCTTAACTTCTGCGATCCGTTACGTACAGTAATAAAGCGCTGGCTGGTATCAAAAGAGTAGTTATTTTTGGCCTTGAAAAGCTGGTTGTCGGCTAAAAAGTCTAGGGTTTTTACACCCGAGGACGTGAACTTGCGGTACACGGATTGCAACCCCATGCTGCGGAAGTTAATTTCATTAGTAATACGCCATACTTGATAACCCAGTGGTTGCTGAGGGTTGTCTTGTTCTGCTAAAGCCTCGGCAACTTGCGAAGCGGCATCGGCCGATAGGGCATAGCCAGATGCTTCTAAAGATTGTAAAAATTCCACACCGTGTTTGAGCAGTTCTTTAACACTGGCTTTTTCCTCCACCATCATGGCGCGAATTTTATCTAGATCTCGTTCCTTGGCAAGCAGCTGAGTCTGTAGGCCCAGTGAAATGTCGGCAATGTTAATTTGCAAATCAACAAAGTGTTCAACCAACATGGTCACTTCGTCAACAACCAATTTTTGCTCCTGCTCCATGGTTTCTATTGCCACTTGCTGTAGCTGCATAGAACGATAGGATTCCTGTAATGAGTACCAACCAGCAAAGGCCACCAATAATGCTGGCGCCAACACCATCAACATGGTTTGTAGGCCTAAACTAAAATGAATTTTATTTTTTGTACTCATATAAAATGCCTCTGCACTGCGTAATTCGGGCTTATTGTTAGCTTTTCATTATGGCAATTTTCTGTCAAAAACACCATGTAAAAACCGCTTCATTTTTCAGACAAAAGTCCAACAATGAACACCCCACCTAAACAGGATGGCGCTTTTATCCAATAAAGTGACCAGTATGTACCCGTATTCTTTAAATGAATCCTTAATAATGTAAAAAATCTATTTTGGTGATGTTATGCAAAGCAACCCTATTTTTTCTTTCTTACAAAACCTCGAAAACCTTGAGGTAAGCGACCAAGTCGTTTACTTCGCCAAGCGCAGTTTATTTGACCTTATTGCCACGGCCGTTGCGGGTAGTCAATCACCGGCGGCCAAGATCATGTTACAGCATACGCAACGTCATTATCCCGCCAGCCCCTATCTACAAGGTGTAGGCACACTCATCAGCCAGGAATTATTTAGCCCGAGTGGGGCAGCGCTTTTGGGTGCCACCACGATTGATTCTTTAGATTGTCACGATGGCCAAAAACTCACCAAGGGTCACGTTGGCTGCGCCCTATTGCCAGCCCTTGTCGCGGTACTGGAATCCACTCAACAAAACCCCTGCGGCACTGATTTTTTAAAGCTACTTGTAGCCGGTTACGAAATTGGTACCCGAGCTGGCATTGCCCAACATGCAACCTGTTGTGATTATCACACGTCGGGCGCGTGGGGCGCCGTTAACTGCGCCGCCATAAGTGCCCATATACTTGGCCTCAATGCTGACCAAACAGACCATGCTATCGGTATAGCAGAGTACAACGCGCCGCGAAGCCAGATGATGCGTAACATTGATTACCCCACCATGGTCAAAGATGGCTCTGGCTGGGGAGCGATGGTGGGGGTGGATGCGGCCTACCAAGCCCTGGCAGGGTTCACCGGGGCGCCGGCATTAACTGTGGTCAGTGACGAAGTCGCCGCTATCTGGCAGGACCTTGGCCAGCACTGGTACATGCAAGAGCAGTACATCAAACCCTACCCTGTTTGTCGCTGGGCCCAACCTGCCATTGCTGCCGCTTTAAGCCTTAGCCAACAGCATACTTTCACTACTGACGATATTGCCAAAGTGGAAGTCCACACCTTTCATGAAGGTACGCGGCTGTTCGCGGGCATTCCAGAAAATTCAGAACAAGCCCAATATGGCATTAGCTTTCCAGTAGCGGTGGCATTATCGCGCGGCACGGTCAGTGCGCAAGATGTGTATACAGGATTTGAACAAGCCGAATTGCAAGCCATGACTAGCAAGGTACACCTGATCGAACATGAACCCTACAACCAAGTATTCCCTGCCGAGCGCTGGGCCCATGTCAGCATACATTTAACGGATGGCAGCAAGCTTGAGTCTGTACCCATGGAAGCCATAGGTGACCCCCATATACCCCTTTCCGATGCCATCATGCGGGAAAAATTTTCTAACCTATGTGAGCCCATTTGGGGCGCAGAAAAAACCGCCAAAGTACTCGACTGCGTACTCAACCTAGAGGACTACGATATGCAGCATCTACTGAAACTAATGCGTAACTAACTAGCTTGTCGACTCGGGGTCTGATCGACAGGGTCGGACTCCATTACCCCAAATAGGCTACGCAAAAAAACCTTGAATCAGCTCTACCAGCTGCTCTACCGCCCCGTCGCTAACATCCTTATGCAACACGATACGGCAATGTTCACTAAACGCCGACAACAAGAAACCCTGCTCGGCTAGGTAAACACCCAGTTCTACCATGCGCGGTGCCGATAAAAATAGCATGTTGGTTTCTACTCGTGCCAAATCCACTTCGAGACCGGCTAAGCCTTGCAAGCTTGCAGCAAGAAAACGCGCCCGACGATGATCATCCTCCAAGCCTTGTATATTGTTGTCCAATGCGAAGCGTCCGGCGGCTGCCACGATGCCCACCTGACGCATACCGCCACCAAGCATTTTACGTAAGCGGCGAGCGCGGCGAATAATCAGCTCATCGGCCACCAACACGGAGCCCATAGGTGTGCCTAGGCCTTTAGACAAGCAAATAGACACACTGTCGACATTGGCAACCAAGTCTTTTGCATCTTTGCCTTGGGCCACTGCGGCATTGAACAAACGCGCACCATCAAGATGCACGTTTAAACCAGCGGCTTTGGCCGTGGCCGCTACGGCATCAATATTGGCTTGATCCTGTACCTGACCATGCACGGTATTTTCCAAGCACACCAGCTTACTGATGGCAAAGTGGCTGTCATCAGGTTTAATCGCAGCTTGTACTTGTGCTGGGGTGATGGCACCGCGTGCATCTACCGGCAAGGCGTGAATGGCAACACTACCTAACACCGAGGCACCACAGGCTTCATCAATGGCAATGTGATACTGATCACCAATAATGATTTCTTCGCCACGTTGGCAATGAGCCATAACCGCCGTCAGGTTACTCATGGTGCCCGTTGGCAAAAACAAAGCCGCAGCCTTGCCCAAGCGTTGGGCCGCTTCGGCCTCTAAGGCGTTTACATTGGGGTCATCACCATACACATCATCACCCACTTCTGCCGCCGCCATTACGGCCAACATTGCTGGGCACGGACGGGTCACCGTATCACTGCGTAAATCGGCAATTAATTGCTTAGCGCCAGCGGCTGGGCCGTCGCCATAATGAAATCCACTCATCATGTATCCTTCGGGTGTTTATTCGGTAATTTGCTCATAAGCCAAGGCCGCAACTAGGTGCACACGGCTCTGCTCACCGCCATTTAAAGCCGTATGATAAGCCCGCGTATCAGTAAAGTACACAGAGCCGTCAGCAGGCAAATGGGTGACATGATGATTAACAACAAACAGCGCCCCAGGGTTGCTGTGAATAGGGATATGTAGACGTGGTTCGGGGTCGCGGTGCCACGAGTTGCAGTTGTACACGGGCTTGGACAGGATCCGCGTACGACCAATCGGGAAGTGCTGTTTTAGGGTCGCCATCACTTGTTCAAAGTAGGTGCCAGCAAAGGTGGGATTAAACTCACTAAATTCAGATTCATCGACCAAATTTTCACGCGGTTGTTCTACATAATGCTCATCACCCCGGGTCCAGAAGCGGCCTGACAAATCGTTCTGCGTCCATTCGGTCTGCCCCGGCCGCTGAGTCAGGGGTAACGCAGCAAAACCTTGATCCTGCATGTTGCCCATAAACGCCACACGAGACAAGCACTCCTGCAATGCCTGCTGCAGCTTGTCTATGTCAAAGGACAGCTGCAAGCGTTGTATATGTTCATTGCCAACAAACTCGGCTACTGAACTAGTAATGGGGTTATGCTGCATGGCCGCCTGCACGCGCTGCACATCGGCATTGGTTTTGATTGAGGGCATGTTTACATTCTCAAGTTGTTAGTTATTACAGCATAATGGCAGCAATAAGAGTCGCAATAAAGCGCATTTTGTCGCATAGTTGTACCAATTATTGACACAAGCTGGCAAACTCTATGCGTCGCAAACTACCCTCCACTACCGCCCTTACCTGCTTTGAAGCTGCCGCCCATACGCAAAACTTCGCGCTGGCGGCTCAAGCCGTGAGCCTATCACCCAGTGCTTTTAGCCGACAAATCAAAGAATTAGAAAAGCACGTCGGGCAACCCCTGTTTATACGCCAGCGCCAAAGGGTCAAACTCACTAGTACAGGCAGCATGTTATTAGCGGAGCTAACACCCATTTTGGAATCTTTGGAAGTGACTTTATTAGGCGCCAGTAATCGCAACAACCCCTATGGCGCTATCAACATTGGCACCTACCCTACCTTGGGTAGCCGCTGGCTGATGCCTAAACTCAGCCAATTGAGCCGGCAACAAGCACAACTGTCTTTCAATACCATTACCTATTTAGCTAACGATCAAATCGATGCTAACCTGATTGATATCGCTCTGGTACAGGGCGACCCACCTTGGTCAGGATTTAGGGCTGACGCCCTAATGCCCGAATCCCTTGTGGTCATCACGTCACCAGAGTTACTTAGCCACCCACTAGGCCACGCCCAAGATTTGCTTAAGCAACGTATCCTACAACACATTACCCGGCCAGCGTCTTGGCAAATCTGGTTTGACAGCCTGGCCGAAGAGTTGACCGTAGCGCCATTAGGGCCGATGTTTAGCCAATTTGAGATGCTAATAAACGCCGTCATCGAAGGCTTAGGGATCGCCATAGTACCCAAGGTGTTAGTGACCAATGAATTGGCAGATGGACGCCTGATATTAGCCCATGAGCACGAAGCCTTAACAAAGAGTGGCTACTATCTGTTAACGCCAAAGGTGAAGGTAGGTACCGCGCGGATTGAGATGCTACGGGACTGGTTACTAGGACCGCTGTAGGTCGGACTTCAGTCCGACTTGTCGGCCTAAAGGCCAACCTACATAGCTTGAGTATAAAAAAGGCTAGATGGTTGCCCATCTAGCCTTTTTACATATGGCATCAAACTAGCGAGTTAGTCCACTTGTGCTAATTTAATCACCGGTGTCATGGCATCCAAGTGCGCATCATCTAGATGACACTTAATTTCATGTCCATCGGCCAATACACGCAACGGCGGCACTTCTGTTTCACACTTACTGCCCACTTTATCTTTATGCTGACAGCGTGTTTGGAACGGACAACCCGAAGGTGGGTTTACCGCCGACGGAATATCACCTTTCAAGACAATGTGCTCACGCTCAACACTTGTGTCAGCGATAGGTACCGCAGACAATAGTGCCTCTGTGTATGGATGGTAAGGCGGTGCAAACACCTGATCCGTAGTACCCATTTCTACCACATGGCCTAGGTACATCACCATAACCCGATCCGAAATGTAACGCACAATAGACAAATCATGACTGATAAACAGCATGGTGGTCTTGTTCTTACGCTGCAATTCCATCAACAGGTCAGTTACCGCGGCCTGTACAGACACATCCAATGCTGACACTGGTTCATCGGCAACCACCACTTGCGCATCACCGGCGAAAGCACGCGCAATACCCACGCGCTGCTTCTGTCCACCGGAAAGTTGACGTGGCATGCGTCTAGCAAATTCACGGGGCAACTTCACCAAGTCCAACAATTCAAGCATACGACGTTGACGATCTGCGTCATCCACACCGATACCAAACACTTCTAGGGCGCGAATGATCTGACGTCCCACACTCATGGAGGGGTTTAGGGTATCAAACGGGTTTTGGAATACCATTTGAATAGAAGATACGGTATCAACTTTACGATCCTGAATGGCGATCTGTTCGATGTCTTCGTTATTTAGGGTAATGGTACCATCACTAGCCGTTTCTAAACCTAGCAACATCTTAGCTAGAGTAGACTTACCACAGCCAGATTCCCCAACAATTGCCAAGGTCTCGGCCTCTCGGGCTTCAAAAGACAAGGTTTCGTTGGCTTTTACCACACGTTTCTCGCCGCCACCAAACAAGGCATTGGCTGCCACTTCGTAGTATTTGCGCAGATTACTCACTTTTAACACCACGCGACCGGGCTCAACGGCTTCGTTGTCTACTGCTGCTGCAATAGGTGCATTCCAGTCAATTTCTTCCACTTTCAAACAGCGAGACTTATGCACCAAGTCGGCATCAACATCGGCCATCTCAATAACGCCCTGATTACAACGACCTTCTGCAAAGTAGTTACAACGTGGGCCAAAGTTACATCCATCTGGGCGCTCATGGGGTAACGGGAAGTTACCGGGAATAGCCACCAATGGATGGGCGTTTTTATCGGCACCTGGCAATGGTATCGAGCGAAATAGTGCTTCGGTGTAAGGGTGGCGCATCTTATCAAATACATCTTTGATAGGACCCGTTTCTACGGCTTCACCAGAGTACATGACACAGATGTCATCACAAGTATCCAAGACCAAACCCAGGTTATGGGAAATAAACAGCATGGAGGTACCGTACTTTTCACCTAGTTCTTTCACTAGGGCCACAATACCGGCCTCTACCGTTACATCCAACGCCGTGGTTGGCTCATCGAGTATCAACAAGGATGGCTTGGACATCAACGCCATGGCAATAACGATACGCTGCTGCTGACCACCAGAAAGCTGGTGAGGGTAGCTGTTCATGATACGTTCAGGATCAGGTAAATTAACGTCTGTTACTACCTGCAAGGCCATATCATAGGCTTCTTTTTCACTGGCGCCTTCATGCACCATAGGCACTTCCATCAGCTGCTTGCTGATTTTCATGGCGGGGTTCAAAGACGCCATGGGCTCTTGGTAGATCATGGCAATTTCAGAACCACGAATATCACGCAGCTCTTCTTGGCTCATGGTATTCAGTTCACGGCCTTTAAATTTGATGCTGCCACCAACAATTTTGCCGTTAACACCCAAGTCCTGCATGACGCCAAGGGCCACGGTAGACTTACCACAACCTGATTCGCCAACTAGGCCTACAGCCTTGCCTTTTTCTACCTTACAAGAAAAGTCCATTACCGCAGGGATTTCGCCAATACGGGTAAAGAAACTAATGGAAAGGTTATCGATCTCTAAGATAGGACCGTCATAATCTTGCTTTTGCATTATTTAAGTCCTCTTAGTCTTTTAACGATTGTTCACGTAAACCATCGGCCAGTAGATTCAAACCCAGAACCAATGACATCAAGGCCAAGGCTGGTGGAATAGCCAAGTGCGGATAAATGGACATAAGCTTACGGCCTTCGTTAATGGTCATGCCCCAATCTGGGCTCTCTGGGCTCACACCGAGACCAAAGAAACCTAGCGTACCCAACAAGATGGTTGTATAACCAATACGTAGGCAGAAGTCGACAATCAATGGGCCACGGGCATTGGGCAAGATTTCCCACAGCATGATGTACCAAGGGCCTTCGCCCCGCGTTTCCGCCGCGGCCACATAGTCGCGAGTTTTAATATCCATGGCCAGACCACGCACAATACGATATACCGTGGGCGAGTTCACAAACACCACAGAGACAAAGATGTTAAGTAGGTTAGGCTCCATATAGAAGACGTTTAATGGATCGGCATTGAATGCCAAACCAGAGTAGGCCCACAGACCTAATACCAGCGTGGTACCTACGTATATATTGCGCTTCATCGGTTGCGTGTAAAAACGCGACTGGAACAACACCACAAAGAAGATAACCGGGAATAAGAACAACACGGCAGCCAGATAAATAGGCACGCCGGTAGAACGAATTTCAGGAGTTACCAACAAGAAGAACAACAAGATAACCGGGAATGCCAATACCAAGTTCGCCAAGAAGGATAGGTTCATATCCAGCTTGCCACCGCGGAAACCCGCTGGCAAACCTAGGGTGATACCCACCATAAAGGCAAAGGCGGTGGCGGCAGGCGCAATAATCAATACCGCCCGGCTACCCATAATCATACGCGAGAAGATATCACGGGCGAGGTTATCGCCACCGAGCAAATAGTACTGATAAGCACCTTCGGCGGCCAGGCGTACTTCTGTACCTGGGCGTTTATTCTTCATACCGGATATCTGCGACAAAGCATCGTGAGTAACGATGGCGTCGGCAAAGATAGCCGTGAACACCCAGAACAACACCAATATCAAACCCACGGTGCCCACACGGCTATCAAACAAATGGCCATAGAGGCCTAAACGATCTTTATAATAAATAGAGGCAGACAAGGTCACTGCCAAAGCAATCCACACTGGTGTGAATTGCACAATAATTTGCAGGATGATTTCCCATGCACTTAAAGAATTCATTTTCTACCCCTAGCTCATGCGAATACGTGGATTAAGAAACACGTAACCAATATCAGAGATTAACTGTGTTACCAGCACCACAAATACAGCCACTACCGAACATGACAACAAGAGTTCAATGTCATTGTTACTGGCGGCTTGCACCAGCACCCAGCCAAAGCCCTTGTAATTAAACAATGTTTCGACAATAACCACACCTGTCAGGAGCCACGGGAACTGCAACATAATAACGGTGAAGGGGGCAATCAAGGCATTACGCAAGGCATGCTTCATGACGATATTAGGGAAGCTAACTCCCTTTAAGCGCGCTGTACGAATATATTGCGCGGTCATCACTTCGGCCATGGAAGCTCGTGTCATACGCGCTATATAACCCATACCGTAAAAAGCCATGGTCATTACCGGCAAGGTAAAGTTGGCAAAGGTAATTTCCGTCATGGCAGAAGCTGACGACCCTTTGAACCACTTGAGGCCAACCGCTGAACTTGCAAAAATAACAATAAATAGCACACCGGAAACGTATTCGGGTGTGGCCGTGGTCGCTATAGAGAAGGTCGATAAACCACGGTCTAACTTGGAGCCTTCTCGCATACCGGCTAAGACACCGATGATGAGAGCCATAGGCACCATGACAATCATAACAAACAGCATCAACCAACCGGTTAAGCCTAAACGCTTTCCAACAATCACCGAAACTTTTTCTTTGAACACACTGGACATACCAAAGTCGCCCTGTAAAACACCGCAATATTCTGGTGCTACGGACGCATCCATACCGGGTTTAATGCAACGGCCTGCGACCTTGCCATTATCCTTGGTAAAACGGAAGCTAGGCACTACTCCTAGCCACTCGCCATAACGCACTAACAGTGGTTGTGTATAGCCACGCGTATCCAACCAGTTTTCAACCTGTACATCGGTCATACGCATGTTGCCTTGGGTCTTAGCCAACTTTTCCAAGTTTGGGTATAAGTTGGTAAGAAAGAAAACCACAAACGTTAAACACAAGGCTGTTAATAACATCACCCCTGAACGTTTCAGTATAAAAGCCCACATAATCTATCCTGTTAGATGCTTTTGAGAAAATCAAAACGGAAACAATTGCATTTCCGTTTGCGACATTAAGTTGCCGCCATAACAAACAAGGCAGGTACCATACCTGCCTTGTATAAAACGAGAAGGGCTACCGAAGTAGCCCTAAAGATTAACTTATGCCCAGCCTAGCTTGTGCAAGTGAATCTCGAACGTTGGATGCATTTCTGCGCCCACAACACCTTCTACATGGTGACGGTACAAAGAACGCCAGTATGGCTGCACAGTAACACCTTCGTCTTGCATGATGGCTTCAATCTTGGCCATTACCACGCGACGCTGGTCTGCATCAGCCAAAGACATAGCTTCATCCAACAAGGCGTCAAACTCAGCATTAGCAAAGCCTGCTTCGTTCCATGCTTCACCCGAACGGTAGGCCAACGCCAATACCTGTACACCTAGTGGACGCATGTTCCAGTTAGTGGAGGAGAATGGGTACTTGGCCCAATCGTTCCAGAAGGTAGAACCAGGCAAAATAGTACGCTTCACCTTGATACCCGCTTCACGCAATTGCGCAGCAACGGCATCAGTGGTGTTACGACGCCAATCATCGTCAATAGAGATTAGTTCGTGCTCGTAGTCACCCATGCCAGCATCTTCCATTAGGGCCTTAGCGCCTGCAGGGTCAAACTTTTGCGCTGGTAGTTCAGCGTATTCTGGGTGGATAGGGCAAACATGGTGGTTTTCTGCCACAGTACCACGACCGTTGTAACCCAATTCCAAACATATGGCATTGTCAGTTGCCATGTGAATGGCTTGACGTACACGCTTATCAGCATAGGGCTTGATGCCATCTACTTCAGCAAGCTGGTTGGGACGAATAACGATAGTTGCTGCCGTTACTGCTTCCGAACGAGTCCAGCCTAGGCTGTCCATGATATCGATGTAGTCACCGCTGATATCGTAGTTCATGTCAAATTCTTCGGCTTCAGCACCAGCAAGCTTTGCCGCCGCATCAGTACCATAGTCAACGAACTCGATGCGGTCTAGGTAGGCACCTTCTCCCCACCAGCTATGCGCTTCGTTCTTAACCAAGACACCCTTAACACCCACTTCTAGGCTTTCTGGCAAGTAAGGACCAGTACCAATTGGGTTGGCAAGCATGGTATCAGGATCGTGAGAGGCGTGCGTAATCGCCGCTGGGTAATCCGCCATACCAGGAATCAAGGAAATGTCTGGTTGCGGCAAGTTCAAGCGAACAGTGTGCTTACCTACCACTTCAATGGCACCTTCACGCGCCTTACCAGTGTCAGGATCAACCAATGAACCCATACGGGCCGCCATGGAGTTACCCTCTAGAGACTTGTCACACCAGCCAGTGATGTTACGGGCCACGTCTTCCGCAGTGAATTCATCACCGTTGTTCCAAGTCACGCCCTTACGCACTTTCAAGATGTACTCGGTAGCACCCTTGTTAACGCCCCAAGTGTCAATCAAACGGCCTTCAAAAGAACCATCTGTGTTGTATTGGAACAAGTATTCCAACCAACCACGAGTGAAGTTAGCGATTTGAGACCAGTCATAAGTACGTGGGTCTTTTAAGGCACGTACTTCTTGTTCGATACGGATAGTACCGCCTTGGCTAGCCGCTGCACTGGCAACCGGTGCCACTAAACCAGCCATGGAATATAGGGCTGCTGTAGAAGCACCCAAAGCCGATGCACGCGCGAAGAATTCGCGACGCGACAACTTGCCTTCTAAAAATTCAGTTTTATACATCTCCACTGCAGGATGCAGCGGTTGACCGTTTACAGTTAATTTTGACATTTATCGTTCCCCGTAAGGTAATTATCGTTATAGAAAGTGTCGCAGCCGGCGGAGCGGCTCGGTTTTTTATTATTAATCAATGCGTTATACGCAATATTTAGATGTTCACCCTATCTTAAACAGGATCCCATCGAGCTTAACACAAACCCCCAACATAAATTATAAATTTAAGTTGCCATTAACTAGATTTTGCTCAAGCAAAGCAGAAACCTCGCAAAAATATGCGAGCATCCCAAACTACCCGACATTGTCACACACGGACAACCCGACATATATAACCAAAGCGACATTATATAGGGCAGCAACTGTCGATTTTAGACAACTGAAGCTTTATATGTCATGACTACGGTTATAAGCATTAACGGGCGCTTGCCTGAAATCCTGTAACAAAGCCTGATCTGGTTTGTATATCTCAACCAACAAAGGGTAACAAGCGGTAGTATCACTTGAGTGCTCACTACCGCAGTCACCACCAGGGCATGCCGAAAGATTACCCAACAAATCAATATCTGCCATCATTTCCAAATAATCACCCGGGCGCACAGGTGACGCCTTCATAAAGTACTGATGAGAGTCTTGTGTAAAACCTGTGCACATAAACACATTAAGCACGTCATGCACTGCTGCTTCCGCATCATCCAAATCTAAGCCCAGATTGTGTACCAACTCTCTGGTCAAATTAGAATGACAACAATGGTGATAGTGATCACCGCTGAGCACATAATTGGTATAAGGGTCACAGCGTGTTCCAATTACATCGTGTACACTGCCACCAAACTCATCCCAACCGTACCAATCCAAACTATCGTCGGTAATGGTGGCCATAGGCCGCATATAAGGCATACAACTCCACAAGCGATCACCAGTACTCACATGAGTACCATGCAGGGCTCGAGTTTTGCCACTAAAAAAACGTTCTTTAAAATTGTCTTTGGCCCACAAATTCAAATCACCAACTTGCGCCCCTTCCGTGCTCACTATGCGTAAGAAGTGCCCCGCAGGCACCACAAAACTACGCGCTTCGCGCGGTGGTACTAGCACCGTCTCCAGCAACTGACTAGATGCCTTGAGGGCCCTAATCTGCGGCCAGTCTGGCTGTGGCAAGGTATCGATGGGATAGCATACCGTAGGCGGTATGGAACGACGTTGCTCAGCGTCTACAGGCGCTGCATGTAAAGGAGTATTTTTCATAGCGGGATTACCAGTGCTAATAGGTATTGTAGGGGCAGTTCAGGCACAATGCCTTTTTGTAAGCTACTCGATACGTCAGCGCTTAGCAAACCCTAAATTATTAGCTTTGTTTTACCACTTTTCAGACAATGTCGATTTTGAGCAACAAATTGACCAAAAAACAACAAGAAATCGGCACCAGCTTGATTAACATGATGTTTCTAACCAATGGGCGACCTAGTATGAATAGCACTACTTTTTCCAGCAATACTTTTACAGCTCCAGATGACAGAGCTTGGCAAATTTGCATTCTACTGTTGCCCGCAGTCAGCCTGAGCAATATCAGCCATATATTGGAGCCCTTACAAGCGGCCAACCAAATTTCCGCCCGCCCACTTTACCAGTGGCAACTTGCAAGCGCCCAAGGTATGCCAGTAATTACCGCTGAAGGCCTGCAACTAAGCACCCAAAAATTTGATCCAGAGTCTAACTTTGATTGCTTATTGGTCATTGGTGATCAACATCAAGCTCACTCCCTTTCCTTGAGCTTGTTGGCAGCCTTGAGCAAACTAAACCGTCAGCGCAGCCGATTCTTTGGTGGCATCGGTAGTGGTGCCACATTGCTAGATAAAGCTGGTTTACTTAATAATGCCAACTGGACTGTGGCGCCAGAGCTAGCTGCCAACAGCCGCGCAACACAGCCACACGCGCTATTTCAAATAGCCCACCAACGCTTCACCTGCCAAGGCGAAACGGCCAATCTAGACATGATGCTGCATATTATTCAGCAACAGCATGGCAAGGCCCTAACCGTGCATATCGCGGAAATGCTGGCTTATCCAAACTTGCGTCAACCCACCAAGCTCACTAGGCCTACACCTATCAATCTAGATGCCTCTGCACCACCTGCCTTGGCAGAAGTATTAACCCTAATGCAGAAAAATTTTTCCGAGCCTCTGTCGTTAGAAGAAATTAGCCACTATTGCGGCCTAGGTTCTCGGCAAATACAACGTCTATTCAAACAACACATCGGCACCACGCCTAACAACTATTATTTGCAGCAACGATTGGATCATGCCCACCGTTTGTTGGTAGAAACTTCCGTACCCATTAAACAGATAGCGAGTGATAGCGGCTTTAGTTCTTTGCCCACTTTTTACAAGCGTTATAAAAGCCGTTTTGGCAACCCACCCATGTCGTCACGCCAACAGGCTGATATCTACCTATAGTACTGACTCGCTCGACAAGGCCCACTTACCCTTGTCGACTTTCACCAATTACCTGTCTATTTTCTACCATAACCCAGCAAAACTCCTCGCTAGAATGTCACACTGACCATTTGACATAACAGTACAAGGACTCTGCAATGGACCTGAAACCCAGCACGCAAGTAGTTATTATTGGTGGCGGCCTGATTGGCTGTTCCATTGCCTATCATCTTACCAAGCTAGGCTGCACCGATGTCATGTTACTAGAACGCAGTGAACTAACATCCGGTTCTACTTGGCATGCGGCAGCAGGGGTACACGGCCTGCATGACAATTCTAATATCACCAAATTACAAAACCACACCATGCAGGTGTACAAAGAACTGGAGCAAGAAACTGGCCAGTCTTGCGGCATACACGAAAATGGCATTATCTATCTGGCGCAAACAGAAGACCGTGAACACCAACTGCGCATTCAAGCCGCCAAGGCCAAATTATTTGGTGCCAAGTTCGACGAACTCACCATGCAGCAAGTACGAGAGTTACATCCCCTCGTTAATCTAGAAGG
>CALKFY010000034.1 GCA_938084925.1 uncultured Pseudomonadales bacterium | reverse complement strand
TATGCGCGGTTTTGTGCAAAGTGAATTTGAACTACGTACCAAAAAAGCCCAAGCTATGATGGCGAAGCAGGGCTTGTCGGCACTACTACTTACGACAGAACCCGACGTACGCTATTTCACGGGCTATTTAACTCGCTTTTGGGAAAGCCCTTGTCGTCCTTGGTATTTGATCGTACCTGCCCAAGGCAAGCCCGTTGCCGTCATTCCCTCCATCGGTGGCGTACTTATGCGAAAAACCTGGATTGATGATGTACGCACCTGGCGTGCGCCAAATATGGAAGACGATGGTGTAGCACTACTCACCGAGGCACTGCGTGAAATCGCTCCAGACGGCCGTATAAGCACACCTGACGGTATGCAGTCTCACCTACGCATGCCGCAGAGTAACCTACATGAAATGCTGAGCAATCTTGGTATTGAGCGCCTGCTTAGTGATGGCGGCATCATTCGCAAACTACGTATGGTTAAATCCGAAGCTGAAATTGCCAAGGTACGTCATGCCTGCCAAATTGCAGCAGGTGCCTTTGAGCGTATGGGAGAAATAGCCAAAGTAGGTGTTCCCACTTCGCAAGTATTTCGACAATTTCAAATGTTGTGCTTAGACGAAGGCGCCGACTGGGTACCCTACCTAGCTGGCGGTGTGGGCCCTATGGGCTACGATGACGTGATCTCCCCTGCCTCCGAGAACCCACTGCGTGAGGGCGATATCATCATGTTGGATACGGGTTTGGTATTTGATGGCTATTTTTGCGATTACGATCGCAACTTTGGTATCACCCATGTTGACCCTGCCGTACAATCAGCCTGGCACAAGTTAATGGATGCCACGCAAGTGGGAATGGAAGCAGGTCGCCCGGGTGCCACCGCCGAAGATGTATTTATGGCAATGGACAAGGTTGTCACCGGTGGTAAAGGCATCGGCGATACGGGTCGCTTAGGTCATGGTTTGGGTATGCAACTAACCGAACTGCCGTCGCTGATAGCCGGTGATCATACGGTGCTAGAAGAAGGTATGATTCTTACCTTGGAGCCGAGTATTGTTATCCCCAACGGGGGCGTTATCGTGCATGAAGACAACTATGTGGTACGTGCCAATGGCTTAGAACCACTTAGCCCACTACCACCTGCCGATATTCAGGTACTGTAATTATGAGTCAGTTCTATACTTACCAATTAGCAGACAACCTGCGTCACCATGCACGCTTGGGCATGGTGGTCTTGCAGACCGACGAAACCATCGAACATGATTTGCACCGCATGCTGCCACCAGAGCACGCAACCATCTATGCAACACGTGTACCAAGCGCCCCAGAGGTTACTAAGGAAACCTTAGCTGAGATGGCAAAAGAGCTACCCGCAGTAGCCAGCCTTTTACCAAATAGTCTAACTTATCAAGCAGTTGGCTATGGCTGTACGTCTGGCACAGCGGTCATTGGTGCCCAGCGCATTGAAGAACTGGTTAAACAAGGCTGCCAAACAGACGCCGTTAGCAATCCGCTAAGCGCCCTTATTGCGGCCTGTCAGCATATGGGCATAAAGCGCCTAGCCTTCTTGTCGCCTTACCTAGAAAGTGTCTCAGACCACTTGCGCGCCCGCGTACACGAAGCCGATATTGCTACTCCGCTATTTGGCACTTTTAACGAAGAGCAAGAAGCTAACGTAGCGCGTATTACTGGTGACTCTATTATTGAGGCAGGCGAGGAACTAGGTCGACAAGACGACTGTGATGCGGTGTTTTTATCCTGCACTAATCTGCGTACCTTAGACGTGATTAGCGAGATTGAGGCGAAGATCAATAAGCCTGTATTGTCTAGTAACCAAGTCTTGGCTTGGCATTTAGCACAGCTGGCTGGTTTGAATATAAAGCATCAAGACTTTGGTCGTTTGTGGATGTAAGTCAAAATTCAAGCTGACCAAGGTGCCCCAACGTCGGACTAAAGTCCGACCTACAACAAGTTAAAAACGATCACCCATATAGCTCACCTGATAGTCATTGTATTGCAGCCATTCAGGATCTGGCTCAATACCCCAGCCTGGAGCCTCAGACAAGATTAAATCCCCATTTTGAATAACAAACCCAGAGCTAAACAGGTCGCGCCGCCATCGATAATAGCCCAATCTGGCTGCCAATAAGGGCTGACTCTTAAAAGGGACAGGCGCCAAAGTATTACCGATTACCTCGTGCATTGATGAAGCTAGAACCACCTAACACCTCGCCACCAGGCCAGTAACTTGGGCGTCCCAGACCATCGAAACTAGGTTAAGCCTGATACATCCAGTTAACGGCCTTTGAGTAATAGGTTTTGCCATAGCCACTTGGCATCTGCACAAAGAAACGTTTGTCTCTGCCACCCGCTTCTAACAGAAGTACCTAATAATGGCGCCCGTCCGCACTTAGGCGGTTGGCAAGTACACAGCCAGCAGAACCAGCACCGACAACAATGTAATCGTACAAGGCTTACTCCTATTCAATTAGGCCGAGTCAAGCGGACTTAGCGGACTGAATCTACCAAACGCTGTAACATAGGCATAAAATGGTCATAGTCTCTAGTTTGCATATCAGCCTCTTTGCCTGCTTCATCGAGATAGCGAACTTGAATAATCTCATCCAAATAGGGGTTATTAGCAAACTCAGCAACCTCTTCATCATTCATGGGCCCGCCCTGTAAATTTAAAGAATGCACGGAAGCTGGTGAAAGCTTGCCAAAATAAGTGGGTCTGGTAGCACACAGATAACGTTTGGCTGCGACATGATGACG
>CALKFY010000033.1 GCA_938084925.1 uncultured Pseudomonadales bacterium | reverse complement strand
GCCCTGCTCAATATGCAGTTCAAAGGCCGCCTTTATATCAAAAGGCTCGGCAGCTATGTCACCCAAAAACCCGGTACGGGCTAATTCTTGGCCAATAGTCACGCCCTGCTTGTCAGTTCGTGCATGACCGTATGCTTCGCTAAATTCGCCACACCATACACCGGATCCAATCATGGCTGGTGAAAAGCGCGCGCCTTCTTCGTTAGTCCACACCACCAATTCAATGGGGTGTTGCGTGCTAATTTGATGGTCGTTTAGGCATTCAATGACTTCCAAACCCGCTAATACGCCATACACACCGTCAAACTTACCACCGGTAGGCTGGGTATCTAGGTGACTACCGGTGATCACTGGTGGCAGATCGTCTTGTAAACCGGCGCGACGGGCAAAAATGTTGCCCATGCGGTCCACACGGATGCTACAACCGGCGTCTTTACACCAACCAATAAACAACTCACGACCTTGTCGATCTAGGTCTGTAAGGGCCTGTCGATTACAACCACCCTTGGCCGTGGCACCAATAGCGGCCATGTCCATAAGGCGTTCCCACAAACGTTGGCTATTGATATAGATGTTGGTTGCTGTCATTGCTTTGTTCCTATTAGAAAAGGCCCGCCATCAAGGTAACTACCCGATGGCGGGCAACTTAGGAGGTTTTTACTTCTTTAGATTGGTCCAGATCTGATCATAGACAACCTGAGTTTGCGCATCACAAGCCTGTACAAATGCGGCTGGCGCACCGTCACGTGGGTTGGATTCTGGAGAAGTACGTAGTTCTTCGCCTAGCAGAGGACCAACATTCTTCACACCAGCGGCGTATTGGGCATAGTTAGAAACTTGCGCAATATTTTCTGGTACTAATAAGAAGTCCATGAACTTCAGGGCGTTAGCACGGTTTGGCGCGTCTTTTAGCAAAACAACGTTATCCATCCATACTAGGAAACCCTGTTCTGGGTAGGCGTATTCGATGTTGGCGCCTTCGGCACGGGCCTTGGCACTGTAGCCGTTCCAGATCATACTCACAGCAGCATCACCAGAAACCAACAAATCTTTGGTGGTATCAGAGTTGAACGACGCCCAGTGCTGCTTGGCACCTTGTAGCATTGCGTTCAAAGCCTTTAGCTGTGCACGGTCGTTGGAACACTGTGGAATACCCATGTGCAAAGCCGCCAACGCCATTACATCACCTTGAGAATCCAACATGTTGATTTTGCCGGACAGGGACGCTGGTGGGTTAAACAGTAGGTCTGTGTTGTGTACGTTACCAGGATGTACATCCTTATTGACTGCAAAGGATGTGGAACCCCACTGGTAAGGAATTGAGTGCTTACGGCCATCATCAAAAGACACGTTAACCCACTTGTCTTCGATATTGCCCATGTTGCTCAGTTCACCAGCAGCAATAGTATCAAGCATACCCTCACCCACCATGATATCTACCATGTAGTCACCTGGTACAGCAACGTCGTAGGTACCCATAGCACCGGCCTTCAAGTTAGCCAACATGGCTTCGTTGGAGTCATAAGTATCCATGGTTACTTTAATGCCAGTTTCGGCAGTAAACTTGTCAATTAATGACTGTGGTAGGTATTCAAACCAATGGTAAACCACGACTTCTTCTTGGGCCATTGCTGCGTCGGCCGCTACACTTAGGGCAACTGCAGCAGTTATGGATTTCAGCATTGTTTTCATTGTTTTCTCCTGATTAGCTGATCAATCTTTTTGCTCTGACTTAGAGACAAAATAACTTAAGGTCACGAACATCACCGACACCGCAAGCAGCGCTGTGGAAATGGCCATAATGTTGGGCTTAATGCCCTGTTTTACCGAACCAAAGATAGCAGTAGGTAGGGTTTCGACCCCAGCACCTTTGACAAAGTTGGTAATAATGAAATCATCCAAAGACACGATAAACGCCAACAGAAAACCGGAAATAATACCCGGCATCATCAAGGGCATAAGGATCTTGGTGAAGGTTTGAAATTTGCTTGCGTATAGGTCTTGAGCGGCCTGTTCATAGCTGTCTTCAATGCCTTGCATACGTGCCGCAATAGGCAAGTAAGCAAAAGGAATACAAAACACGATGTGAGCAATAACGATAGTTAACAAGCCACGATCAAAACCAATGGTATTGAAGAAGATCAAGGTAGCCACGGCAGTGACAATCTCTGGCACCATCAAGGGCAAGCTAATTAACCCCAAGGACAAGGTACGGGTACGGAACATACCGCCACGCACCAAGCTGGTGGCCGACAAGGTGGCTATGGTCGTGGCAATGGTGGCCGCGGCAATAGCGATAACAAAAGAATTCCATGCGGCCAACTTAAACTTGGCCGACTCCGGCCCGCTAAACATATCGATGTACCAACGGAACGAGAACCCTTCCCAGATGGTGATAGACTTGGAGTCGTTAAAACTATAAATAGTCACGATGACCAGCGGGGCATACAGAATGACCAAACACAGGATGGTCAAAAAGCGGAAGCCTTTATAAGAGCGTAGATCAAAGTTCTTAGTCGCCATGATTATGCCTCCTGCGCCTTAGACTGCTGGCGCGAAAAGACCATCAGTATGATCAACACCATAGTTAACAAAATCATCGAAGCAGCAGCGCCAAAGGGCCAGTTGCCAGCATTGCCTTTAAACTGCTCCTCAATCAAAGAGCCAATCATAAAGTTCTTTGCTCCTCCCAATAGATCCGGTGCCAAGAAAGCCCCCATGGAAGGTACAAAAACCAAGATGCAACCGGCGATAACACCGGGTTTCACCGTAGGCAAAATTACATATCTGAGGGTTTGCCACTTGCTGGCATACAAGTCAGCAGCGGCTTCGCTAAGGCTAAAGTTATAACGTTCGATGGCGGCATAAATTGGCAGCACCATAAACGGCAGGTAGCTATAGAACAGCCCTAGCTGCACCGCCAAGTTGGTATTGATGATATGCAAGGGCTCTTCGATCACTTCCAGCATCTGCAAAAAACTGTTCAAAGGGCCGTTATCACGCAACAAAAACTTCATAGAAACCGTACGAATCAACAAGTTGACCCAATAAGGAATGGTAATAAGAAAGACCCAGATGGGGCGCACCTTGGCATCCCGGGTAGCGATAAAATAAGCCGTAGGAAAACCAATGGCCAAGCTAAAGATGGTAGCCAAACCGGCCTGCCAGATAGAACGCCAATAGATGTTGAGGTAGGTCCATTCAATCTTGGCCGGTTCATCGCCAAACAAACCACGATCAAAGAAGAACTGATCGTAAGCGGCCATGGAAAATTCCCATATCACCCCACCACGGAATTCTTTGGTCAAAAACGAATACACCATCATGATGGCAACGGGCACAACAATAAAAATAAGCAACACTGCCCAAGACGGCAACAGCAGCCAATAGCGTTCCTTAGCGTAAGTATCCGTGGCAATGCCACTTTTGATGTTAGCGCCAGCCATTAGCCATGCAACAGGCGCGCAGCACCCGCCTCCATGCTAACAAACACATTGGTACCCAGGTCAAAAACGGCCTTATTACCTAGTTCTGAATTCTGGGTACGGATGGTCATCTTAGGGCCATCGTTGAGCTGTACAATAGACTGTACGTCGGTTCCGACGTAAATATTCTCAATGACAGTAGCCGCCATGCTCTCTTCTTCAAATGGCTGGGTAGACAAGAACAAGCGCTCTGGACGTACTGACAAATGCACCTGAGTGCCCACACCGATACCTTGGACTTCATTACAAGTCAGCTTATGGCCGCCACCAAGTTGGCAGTGGGCACGGCCATCAATGATCTGATCGACGGTGATTTTCAGTAGATTAGTTTCACCGATAAAGTCAGCAACAAATACATTGTCGGGCGTTTCGTAGATATCTCGTGCGCCACCAAGCTGCTGCACCTTACCGTCTGACATAACAGCGATACGGTCCGACATGGTTAGGGCTTCTTCTTGGTCGTGGGTAACAAAGATAAAGGTGATCCCCGTTTCGCGCTGCATAGCCTTGAGTTCCAACTGCATAGCCTTACGCAATTTCAAATCAAGAGCAGACAAGGGTTCATCCAGCAAGAGTACCCGTGGCTGCGGTGCCAAGGCACGGGCCAAGGCCACACGCTGCTGCTGGCCACCTGAAAGCTGTGACGGCTTACGCTGGGCAAACTGACTAAGCTGCACCAGCTCCAACATTTCGCCGGCTCGCGTGCGTGCCACTGCCTTGTCATTACCACGCATTTCTACGCCAAACATGATGTTTTCCAAAATGCTCATATGAGGGAACAAAGCGTAGTTTTGAAATACGGTATTAATGGGGCGCTTATTGGGTGGCAAGTCGGCTATGTCGTCGCCAAACAGCTGAATCTCGCCATCGGTCACCTGCTCGAATCCGGCAATAGAACGTAACAGGGTAGTCTTGCCACAGCCAGATGGGCCAAGCAGGGTAAAAAACTCATTGTCACGGATAGTTAAAGAAACGTTTTCTAAGGCAGTGAAATTGCCAAACTTCTTCACTACATTGCGCACGTCGATCGCGGCTTGATGCTGATCGGTCAAAACCAGTCTCCTGTGAACTCTCTTATTATGAGCCTCAGAATGCCGCAAGCGACCAATTTTAAAAATAACCCCAAGGGGTTATAGCCCCTTTTTTGGGGTCTGACCCCAAAGTGCCAGGTGTATTTACGTATTGTTACATTAATTGGGTGCGCAGTTTGTCAATGAAGGCATTGGCGGCTGGGGTGCTGCGCACGTCTTTGAGGGTGGCAACTCCTAGGCGGGTTGGATGGGGGGAACCCGTCAGTGGCAACATGACGATCTTGTGACCATCAAGGCTAGTATCGCTGGCTAAAGGGGTGTTAAACAAGGCGTAGCCCAGGCCATTGGCAACCAACCCCCGCACCATGGCTAAGGAATTGGCACGATAGGCAATATTGGGCTCCACGCCTTGGGAAAGGAACAAAGAGTAGAAATAATCTCGGCTCATGGGCCAATCCAAGAGGATCATGGGATGTTCTGCCAACTGCTCAATGCTTACCGCCGTTGCCGTGGCTAAGGGGTGATCGCTTGGCAACAGTACATAGGGTGGAAATTCAGTGATTGGGGTAAATTCCAGCTCGGCGGGCACTTGCAGATCGTAGGTAACCGCAAATTCATAACGGCCTTCTAGCAGACCTGCTAGGATCTTTTCTTGGTCGGCCTCGTCACAGTGCAAATGTACGTCCGGGTACAGGTCCCTAAACTGGCGCATCACGCTAGGTAGAATAATCGGTGCAAAGGTGGGTAAGCTAACAAAACGTAGGCTACCGCTGATCGATTCCGTTAGGGAAGTAGCAAATTTGCCTAGGTTATCCGCTTCTTCTAACAGCTGTTTAGCCTTCAACATAAAGCGCTGACCGGATGGGGTCAAAGAAAGGCCTTGGGCATGATGGCGGATAAATAGATCCAAACCTGTTTGCTCTTCGATGTGCAAGATGGCAGATGAAATAGAAGGCTGGCTGACAAACATGGCTTTGGCGGCTTTGGTAACGCTGGCATTTTCACCGGCGCAAACGAAGTAACGCAGTTGCTTTAATGTTAATTGCATAGCATGATCTACCCGACAAACAATAGGAATTGAGCACAGCATAACAGCCTGAATAGGTTTTTCCTATGCTTAAGTAATTTTAATACTATTTTACTAATACCTAGTTTATTCATACCCTAGAGCGCTATTTTGATAGTTCAACTTGCCAAGGAATTCGCCATGCCAACCCACACTCGCATCCGCATGTTTAACACCAAGGACACCTACCCCAATCAGGTGTTAGATAACGACCTTTGCCAAGCCGTACGCGCTGGCAATACTGTGTATGTACGTGGCCAAGTAGGCACTGATTTTGATGGTAACTTAATAGGTCTTGGCGACCCAGGTGCACAAGCAGCGCAAGCCATGAAAAATGTAGACCAGCTATTAAAGGAAGCCGGTTCAGACATAAGCCATGTGGTTAAAACCACCACCTACATCACTGACCCACGTTTCCGTGAAGCGGTATATCTAGAAACCGGCAAGTGGTTTAAAGGTGTATTTCCTATTTCGACCGGCATCGTCGTACAGGCCCTAGCACAACCAGAATGGTTGATGGAAATTGACATTATCGCCGTTATTCCAGACGACCAAGCCTAAGCCACTAAGATAAAAGTACAAAAGGAATCAAACCATGACATTTTCTGTAGCAGGTGTATGTCCTGATACCGGCCTAGTGGGCTGCGTGATCACTTCTTCGAGCATTTGTGT
>CALKFY010000032.1 GCA_938084925.1 uncultured Pseudomonadales bacterium | reverse complement strand
CAGATTACCGAACTTGCCGGTGGCAATATTGATATTTTGATCAATAATGCCGGTATTACTCGTGATGGCACCTTCCGTAAAATGACCTGGGAACAGTGGAATCAGGTATTGTCTGCCAACTTGGATAGTATGTTTCATATGACGCGTCTGGTAATAAACCCGATGCTAGAAAAAGGCTGGGGTCGCATCGTCAATATCTCTTCAATTAATGCTCAAAAGGGCCAGTTTGGTCAGTCTAACTACTCGGCAGCAAAAGCCGGTATTCACGGCTTTACCAAGGCTTTAGCACAGGAAGTCGCGGCCAAAGGCGTAACGGTGAATACGGTTTCTCCCGGTTATGTGATGACGCCTATGGTAGCCAAGATTGCCCCTGAAGTTCTCGCCAAAATTGCTGCGGGTATTCCCGTAGGACGTTTAGGTGAACCAGAAGAAATCGGTAAGGCCGTGGCTTACCTAGCCAGCAAAGACTGTGGTTATGTAACAGGTTCGGATTTCTCCATTAATGGTGGTCAGCACATGTCCTAAAGGGCATTTATGCCTTCTACTACAACTGAGCTTGCCTAGTCTTTGGCTTGGGTTTAGCTCGGTTGCCAAATAACGACATTGCTTCATGTCTGTTTTCTTCTTCTGTTTTTTTACTCTATTTTTATATATAAAATTGTACTCGAATGTGGGTTCATGTAGTCTGCAAGAAACCTTTATTTATATATGAAGATTAAATTATGCATGAGTCATTCCGAATAGCACAAAAAACGGGCTTGATGTTCCGCTATGACCAAGCTATGCCTGAGGATATGCAGGGCTGGGTAGTACAGCAATTACAGGCTGAGTCACCAGCTATAGGCATTGCCAATATCTATAGTACTGCTGAGGAATGGCCAGCAGAGTTACAACCAAACCTAGCCAAGCGCTCAGCAATGTGGCGTCAGTTTCGGCAGTTGAAGAAACAACAACGAGAGGGTAAAAACGGGCAGGATAATGAAGCTGCTGTGCAAGCTAATCGCAAAGCTAATTTGTTACGAGATACAGATGAGCTGAAATTTGTGCATCGCAATGTCTACGGTGCCGATCAAGTTAAACTTCGCTTGGCAGCTTTTTGGGCAAACCACTTCACCATTGGCAATACCTTTGATACCAGTAACATGATAGGCCATGCCATTGACGAAGGCATTATCGCTAAGCTCAATGGTAGTTTTGCCGATATGCTATACGGTATTACCACCCACCCTGGCATGCTTACCTATCTGGATAACGTTTGGAGTGCGGGTGAACGCTCAGAAAAGGCAAAGGATTGTAATCGGCGCATAGACTGTCATGCCGGTTTAAATGACAACCTTGGCCGAGAATTACTTGAACTGCATTCAGTGTCACCTGCAGCAGGCTATAACGAAGATGATATTCACAGTGCGGCTAAAGTGTTAGCGGGCTGGGGTATCGATTTTGGTGAAGATGTAGCGCGAATGCGCAAGCTAACTGGCGGCAATAATCATTGGGATGCATATAAGAAACGCTGGCAAGAACCAGGTTCAAAAACGGTGATGGGAAAGCGTATCTACGCTGGTAAAAAAGGCTTGCGCCAACTGACTGACTTCCTAGCCATGCATGAGCATACGATTGATTACATTGCGACCAAACTTTGCCGCCATTTTATTAGCAATCAACCCAGCAGCGAAGAAGTTAAGGCTGTTAAACAAGTGTGGCGCGATACTAATGGCGATTTGTTAGCCATCCACACTAAGGTGCTGGATCTTGCTATAGCGTCACCTGACGTGAAGTTTCTGTGGCCCATGACGTGGTTATTCCAAGTAGTTCGTTTATCGGGCGCTACATTCTTTCAAGGCTGGGAGCAACGCCACGATTACAGCAATGACCTTATGCGTACGCAAAAGGTATTTAAAGAACTAGGGCAGTCCTTTTGGAGTGAAAGGCAACCTAATGGTTATTCTGATGATCCAGCAGAATGGATGTCCGCCGAGATGTTCGAGCGGCGTTTGCGCTTTGCTCATGCTATCTATGAAAACGGCAGGGTACGACGCTCGACAAGCAAAATAATGGATAGAATAGGGGCAAGCTCTGCAACACGTCAGCTTGTTGCAAGTGTAGGTATGTCACCACGTGACCAGTTTATTGCTTTGATGTGTAGCCCAGAACTAATGGGGTTGGAAAATGCCTAAATTGAATCTTGATCGTCGTAGTTTACTAAAGGCTGGTGCTGCTTCTTTGTTTATGAGTGGTTTACCTGTATCTGGCTTCACCCAAGGTAAGCCACCAGGAAGCATCAATGTCATTATATTAGAGGGCGGTATGGATGGCTTGGCCGCGGTGCCGCCCATTGGTGATCCGGATCTAATGTCTATTAGACGTGTGCTAACGCCAGATAGCTATCAGCCATTAAATGATTTCTTTGGCTTACACCCGTCTCTCAAGTTTTTTGCCCAATTAATGGCCAGAGGTCATGCCTCTGCAGTACATGCAACGTCTTTTCCTTATACCAAACGCTCCCATTTTGAAGGCCAAAATCTTATTCAAGGTGGTGGCTTGTCGCCGTTTTCGGAAACTAGTGGCTGGTTAGGGCGTGCCTTAGAGCTAGCAGGCGTGTCTGGGCGTTCTTTATCTTTGGATATGCCTCTTATTTTAAGAGGCCATAAGGACAATGATAACTTTTACCCAGCGAGTATTCGCGGCTCCAAACAACCGGCTGCTGATCTGGTGCAGCTAATTGCTATGGGGCACGCTAGTGACAACGCGCAAGTTATCAATCAAGTGGCAAAAAAGAGTGAGGCAAATATCAAGGTGCCAAGGGATCCCGCGAGCTTAGCCAAATATGCTGGCAAGGCCATTGCCCAAGCCGATGGCCCCGTGGCCTCTGTGATACTAGTAAATAGTTTTGATACCCACGCTAGTCAAGTTGATGACGGTGATGCAGATTCTGGACGTTTGGCTACCCAGTTGGCGGTTGTAGATGACGTAATCAGCGGTTATCGCCAAGGCTTGGGTGATGCTTGGGATGATGCCATTATACTGACCTTAACCGAATTTGGGCGTACCGTTGCCGCCAATGGTACCACGGGTACGGATCACGGTTATGGTAGCGTGGGTTTGCTGGCAGGAGGTAGTTTGCCTGCTAGTAGGGTAGTGGCCGATTGGCCAGGACTTGGTAAACGTGATCAGTTTGAGAAACGGGATTTGATGGCTACCATTGATTATCGCTCTGTATGTGCGGCCTGTGTCGAAAGAACCTTGGGGTTGGATCATGACCTGATTGCTAGCCAGATATTCCATCAGGCCGATTTGCCACGTGTTTACGATGCAATCTTCGCTTAGGGGGATGGATATGATTAAGTTGTTCAAACCCCGTCACCTAAACTTATTTGTGTTGGGCTTAGTATTCAGTCTAGCCACCACTGGTTCCTACGCTGCGGACATGTCTAAGTGGAGTGATAAAACCGTATGTCGCTTGCTGACTAGTCAGGCTAACAACACTGAATATCTGGCCGAAGCACAACGAAGAGAGTTAGATTGTGGTATTGCGCAACAGAGTAAGTCGTCTAATAGCTCAAGGCAATCGGCTGCAAAGTTAACAAATAAGCAAGGTTTTACTATTTATCCCGTGACCTTCAGTGCTGCAGATCAGCAGCGTCTAACCTCCGATCCAATTATTAAAACTAGTTTTGATTTTTCTTCTTACACCTTGGCCGTGTTACCTAAAACCATAGATTGCCAGTTGCGATTGCGTCGCGTGGTTTATGAACGTAGTAAAGAGGGTGATGTTGAGCACTGGAATATGGCGTCTGGTGGTATGCAAATTAGCACAGCTGGGGTTGAAATTGATGGTAAATGGTTTATGCGTGGGTTATCTAAAGACTCCAGCTATCTCCGAGATGAAGTTAACTTACGTTTCAATAGTGAAGGGCATCTGGTGGGTAAAATGGCTTATTTCAATTTAACCGTGGATGCCGGGGAAGTACCTAGGAAACCCTTGTATATAGAGGTTAAGCCTAATTCGAAATCCAAACCGCTTAATTTAAGTAATCCTCGTAAAGCCGATATTTGGATTGATGTTGAAAATTGGGCTGGTGGGATTCTGTATTTAAGAAATTGTCAGGTTCTGAATAACTAGACGTATTTGCAGTAGTTTAGAATAGAAAAAGCCCGCGTTAGAGCGGGCTTGTTTAATTTTGTGCATCTGCGTTTAATAAACGCCTTTTTCAGTATTAATCTCCGTGCCTTTCCACTTATTGGCCAAAGCATCTGTAGCACCGGCAAAGCTAGTAACATCAGTACCTACGGCGACAAAGGTGGCACCAATTTCTAGGTACTTCTCTACCAATTCTGGAATCGCCATGAGAATACCCGCAGGCATACCAGCAGCTACTATCTTGCGTAGGCCGTCTTGTACAGCAGTTTGCACTTCTGGGGCTGCAGGCTTGCCTAGGTAGCCCATGTCAGCGGCCATGTCGGCAGGGCCAATAAATACACCATCAATGCCTTCTACAGCTAAGATTTCATCCAAGTTGGCGAGGCCTTTTTGGGTTTCAATCTGTACCAATAAACACACTTGGTCGTTGGCTGTCTGCAAGTAATCAGGAATGCGGTTGTGAGACGAAGCACGAGCAAGAGCAGCCCCAACACCACGTACACCCAAGGGAGGGTAGTTTACCGCACGTACTAGCTCTCGAGCTTGTTCGGCACTGTCTACCATAGGTACTAAAATAGTCTGGCAGCCGATGTCGAGGATTTGCTTGATCATCCAGTTCTCACCGATAACAGGACGAATCACCGCGCTAGATGAAGAGCCTTGTAGGGCATGCATCTGTGCTAGTAAGCTAGTGATGTCGTTGGGGCCATGTTCGCCATCAATCAACAGCCAATCAAAACCAGCACCGCCAGCTATTTCTGCCGCGTTAGGGCTACCCATTCCGAGCCAGAAGCCAATTTGTTGTTCGCCAGCTTTTAGGCGTTTTTTAAACTGATTAGTTGGTGCAGGCATAAGTCTTTCCTATTTGATTGGGGTCTGACCCCAAAGTGCCAGGTTGTTGGTATTTTGACAGTTATTCGAAGTGTAGGTCTACTGAACCAAAGTCACCAAAGTCGGCATTAAAGTGATCGCCAGACTTAGTCTCAATCGGCGCAATAAAGGATCCAGACAAGATGATTTCACCGGCGCGGATAGTGTCATTGTACTGGGCCAAACGCTGGGCCAGCCAAAGTACACTTAGGGCCGGGTCGTTGAGTACGGCGGCACCTAGGCCGGTGGACTCGACATTGCCGTTTACCGACAAGATAGCCCCTAACCAGCGCATATCTACATCACGTGGATTGGCTTTGCCGCTACCCAATACGATGCCTGCGTTAGCGGCGTTATCCGAAATAGTGTCAAACACAATACGCTGTACACCGGTTGTTGGGCACTTGCGGAATATGCGTGTATCCAAAATTTCCAAAGACGGTGCAATGTAATCCGTAGCGTCCAAAACATCGGCCACGGTGAGGTTGTCACCTGACAGGTCTTGCTTCATGACAAAAGCAATTTCGGCTTCGATACGCGGCTGAATAAAACGACCTTGTGGAATGGTGGCACCATTTTCAAACAGCATGTCGTCAAACAAAATACCGCTATCAGGGATGTCGATATTCAACGCCTGTTGCATGGCACGGGAGGTCAAACCGATCTTGTGGCCAATAACTTTACGACCACGGGCGATCTTTTGGTCTACCCAACCGTATTGGATGGCATAGGCATCTTCCATGGTCATATCTGGGTAGGTCACCGACATGAGTTCGGTTTGCAGCAGGCTGGTTTCAGCCTGATCAAGCCGCTTTGCAGCGGCTTCGATTTGGGCGGCGTTTAACATATTATGCCTCGTCAGCAATGCCGTTACGTAGGCAGCCGATACCTTCGGCTTCTACTTCTACTACGTCACCTGGCTTTAGGAAAACAGGTGGGTCTAAGCGTGCGCCAGAACCAGTAGGTGTGCCTGTAACAATGATGTCACCTGGCTCTAAAGTGGTGAAAGTAGAAACGTAGTTGATCAAGTAACGGAATGGGAACATCATGCGGCCAGTACGGTCGTCTTGACGTAGCTCGCCGTTTACCTTGGTGGTTAAACGAATGTCAGCAATTTGGCTTTCGTCTTGGTAAGCAACCATCCAAGGACCAATGGAACCCGTCGAATCAAAGTTCTTACCTTGGGTAACGTTAAACTTAGCATGACGAACCCAATCGCGCAGGGTGCCTTCGTTACATAGAGTAACCCCAGCAATATGGTCTAGGGCGTCTGCTTCAGCAATGTGACGACCGCCTTTACCGATAACCAAGGTCACTTCGCCTTCGTAATCCAACTGATCGGATGCCTTAGGGCGAATCAATGGTGTGTCGTGACCCGTGAAGGAACTAGCAAAACGGATAAACATGGATGGGAACGGAGGCGCTTCCTGGCCGTCTTTGTATTCTTCGTTACGCGCTGGGTAGTTAACGCCGATACAGATCAAACGCGTACCGTTAGATACCGGGATCTGGTAGATAAAATCACCTTCTGCAAAGTCATCAGCTTGGCCTTCGACAGACGCCGCAACGTCCATGAGTTTGCCAGCTGTAATAACGTCTTTAAGGGTAGGGTACTCGCCACCAATGCGCTTAGTGAGTGAGATAAAACCAGTGTCGGTAACGACGCCGTAGTGTTCTTCACCGTTAGCGTTAACGGTGGCAAAGCGAGGGTAGTTGCTCATGTGCATGTCCTTAATATTTTGTTACGTCATTGCGAGTTTGATTGTCCGTCATTGCGAGGAGAGACGACGAAGCAATCTCTTCAAGACCGCGCGTTGCCTGATGGAGGTTGCCGCGCTACGCTCGCAATGACAGTTATTGTTGCTCGCAATGACGGTTATTGCTGCTCGCAATGAACGATGTATTGTTTACTTAGCTAATTTAGGTGGCGTATGGCCTGCCATAGCAAAGCTGATGTTCTTAGTTTCCATGTAGAAATCAAACGACCAGTCACCACCGTCACGGCCAATGCCGGAGGCTTTTACACCACCAAATGGTGCGGGTAGGTGGCGCGAGTTTTCGGAGTTAACCCAGATCATACCCGCTTCTAGCTGGTCGGCAATAGCCCAGCAGCGCTCAACATTTTGGCTCCATAGGTAACCGGCTAGGCCAAATTCAACGTCGTTGGCGATAGCGATAGCGTCAGCGTCGTCCTTGAATGGAATGGCGGTTAACACTGGGCCAAAGATCTCTTCTTGGGCAATGCTCATTTTGTTGTGAGCCTGAGTGAACAGGGTAGGCCTAACAAAGCAACCAGGAAGGTCGGCAATCTTTTCACCGCCGGCAGCGATGGTTGCGCCTTCTTCCACAGCGGCTTTAAAGTAAGAAATGACTTTGGCTTCGTGCTCTGGGTGTACCAGCGGGCCAACAACTGTTTCTGGGTCTAATGGGTGACCCACTTTGATGTTGTTAGCGCGTTCAGCAACCATGCCACAGAACTCTTCGTAAATGCTTTCTTCTACCAATAAACGTGAAGAAGATGTGCAACGTTCGCCATTTAGTGAGTAGATCATAAAGGCAGCAGCGTCAGCGGCTTTTTCTAGGTCGGCGTCAGCAAATACCAAAACTGGATTCTTACCGCCCAATTCTAGGTGAGCGCGCTTTAGCGTGTCGGCGCCTTGCTTCTGAATTAAAGAACCGGTGCTGCTTTCACCAACAAAAGCCACAGCTTTAATGAGTGGGTGCTCGGTCAAACGCTTACCAGCGTCTTCGCCCATACCGTTAACCAAGTTCCACACGCCCTTAGGTAGGCCCGCTTCGTTAGCGATCTGCACCAACAAGTTGGCAGTTAGTGGGGAGAATTCAGCAGGCTTGTGCACGATGGAACAACCGGCTGCTAGGGCAGGGGCAATTTTCCAAGTGGACAGCATGAATGGTGTGTTCCAAGGGGTGATAACGCCCACTGGACCAATTGGGTAACGCTTGGTGACGTTAACTTGGCCTGCAACGTATAAAGATTGGCCGTCTTGTGCTTCAACAGCCTTGTCGGCGAAGAAACGGAAGTTTTCGGCACCACGTAGGGCCGCTTTCGCCATAAACTTTAGGGACTGACCAGTGTCGATACATTCCAACAAAGCAATTTCACGGGCGCGTGCAACGATGCCATCGGCAACGGCGTGCAGGATCTTTTGACGTTCTTTGCCAGTCATGCCAGACCATACTTTAAAACCGCGATCGGCCGCTTCTGCAGCTAGGTCCATGTCTGCTTCTTTACCACGGGCAACCTTAGCAAGAAATTCTAGGTCGATAGGAGAATCAGTATTAAACCAAGAATTATCCAAGGCTTCCATTTGCTGGCCGTCGATGTAGTTAAGGACGCCCTTATCAAACTGCTTCAAGTATGCGGCAGCATCGATTTTGTTCTGTTCAAAAGTACTCATGTTGATCTCCCTAGTTATTGGGCATTACGAATGCGGGGGTGAATAGCGTTTACCTTCCAGCTCATTGGTGAGTTGATCTCACGCACTTCAATGGAAAGTGCAAAATGGGGTTCGGCAAGTTGTGGCTCTAGAGCGGCAACCATGGCATCGTTGATGGCTTGGCCTAAGCGCTTCTTATCTTCGTCGCTGCGGCCTAGGCCGATGCGAATAGACACGTCGATAAAGCTGTTAGCTTCCATAAGGTCGGCAATAGCGTAGTGGTCGGCTCGTAAGGCACGCACGCGCACGGCGCCAAGTTCAAACAAGCCGGTCTCTAGACCAGTGGTGTGGACTAGTTTGCATAGGGCGGTCATATCAACCTGATTTTCTAAATTGGCAGAATATTCCATTGTTACGTGGGGCATGGTGCTGTCCTCAATGCTTGTTTCTAATATAGTTAACATATTAACTAAATTAATTTAGTGATGCAAATACTTTATGCGCAATGTTAAGTATTTTACAAAGTTCAGGGTCAGCTAATGGTATAGCACTAGGGTGGTTTTCAATGTTGCTGGAAATCTCAACTATTATTGATATGAGGAAGGGACTAGATAGGTAACAAAAGGAGATTGATATGCCTGAAATTGCGCGCTTCTATGGAATAGTCATAAAGCTTTTTTTTGGTGACCATCCGCCACCCCACTTTCATGCCGTTTATGGTGAATTCGTTGGAATGATCGACATAGATAGTTTGATCATGCTGGAAGGTGATTTGCCGAAACGAGCAGAAAAGCTAGTCATGGAATGGGCGGCAATTAATAAAGACGCCTTGTTAAAGATGTGGGATACTCAAGAATTCAACAAGTTGACCCCCTTGGACTAATAAATGAATCACCCAAAGGTTACTTCCGTCGAAACTATGGACCAGTATCTATTGTTAGTTGAATTCGATAATTCAACGTTCAAACACTTTGATGTCAAACCTCTACTTAATAAGCCGGCATTTGCGGCGTTATGCAATCCTGCTTTATTTAGGTTAGCAGCAGTAGAGAAAGGTGGTTATGCGGTTGTATGGAATAGTGATATCGACATTAGTGAATATGAATTGTGGCAAGGTGGTATTCTGTTAGAGCAACCTGAAAACGCACTCTAGTTAACGGATTCGAAGACCATTATGTATACCACTTTTATCGCTTGCTTAGGCACAGAAACCAACAGTTTTGCCAACATCCCCACGGGCATGAATGCCTTTGCTCAAACCTTGCTAGATTGGGGCGATGCTACGCAAAAGCCAGCCAATTATGCTACGCAACCATTGCACTATTGGCGTGAACAGACCGAAGCCAAAGGTGGCAGGGTAGTAGAAAGCCTGAGTGCCTACGCACAGCCTGGTGGTACCACAACACGCAATACCTACGAGCACTTGCGTGACTATATATTGCACGATGCCAAGCAAGCAGGCCAGATAGATATCGTGCTATTACATATGCATGGGGCCATGACGGCCGATGGCTATGTGGACTGCGAAGGTGATCTTTTACAAGGGTTACGCGCCATTTGTGGTCCTGATACCATTATTGGTGTGGAACTGGATTTGCATTGCAGTATTACGCCAGCCATTTTAGACAATGCCAACCTAGTCATTACCTTTAAAGAATACCCGCACATTGATGTCATGCCACGGGCTGTGGAACTGTTTGATTTGTGTTGGCAGGCCCAAGCAGGGTACATAAAACCTCATACCCAAATGTGTGATACCCATGCGGTAAATCTTTGGCGCACACCACAATCACCCGTAAAAGAATTTGTTAGCCATATGCTGGAACTGGAGCAACAAGACGGGATCTTGTCAGTGTCCTTTGCCCACGGCTTCCCTTGGCAAGATGTGCCCGCTACTAGCGGTAAGATACTGGTGGTGACCGATAATCAGCCTGATTTGGGGGCCACAATTGCCAGAGATTTGGCGCAGCAAGTTTGGCATATGAAAGAGCAATGTGTACAAGATACTGTGACCATTTCGCAAGCCATTAGTATTTTGCAAACGGCGCAGCAAGGCCCTATTGTATTCGGCGATGTGGCTGATAACGCCGGTGCCGGCGCACCTTCTGATGCAACCTTTGCTTTAGCTGGTCTTGTAGATGCTCAAATTAGCGATATGGTCATTGGTTATTTTTGGGACCCGCAAGCTGTTTGGTTGTGTGAGGAGGGCGGTGTCGGTGCCGTTATCAAGTTGCGTATTGGCGGCAAAGTTGGGCCTGCTTCCGGGCAGCCGGTAGACATTGACGTGGAAGTAAAAGCTATTGTCGATGATGCCCAACAAGATTTTGGTTCTAGCAGTATAGCCATGGGCAAGGCTGTTTGGGTGCAGGCAGCCAATAACCTCGATATTGTCTTGGTGGCCAATCGTTCTCAAGCATTACACCCTAGTGGATTTGGTAACTTTGACATTGATTTGTCAGCTAAGAAGGGCATAGTGGTAAAGTCCATGCAACATTTTTATGCTGGCTTCGCACCGCTTGCAAGTGAAGTTTATTACTTGGCCTGTGATGGTGCCGTTATGCCGGATTTTGCCAACATTGATTTCCAGCACTTTAGCGATGATTACTGGCCGCGTAACCTAGACCTTGATGGTCCTGATTGTTAACATGCTAAATAGTTCGGTATAATAGCCGTTATCAAGTTGTTACCTGTTACTTCTTAACCGAGAGGCTGGTATGAGCAACGCTAATTTGACAAAAAAGTAGACACATGCAACCTAAAAAAACGGATCGTGCGCTTCCCCTAGCTTTGCTACGCGCACGCGAGACAGTAATGTACCCAATCCGTGGCCTACTAAAAGACCATGATATTACCGACCAGCAATGGCGCGTGCTACGTGTATTGCACGAAAACGGCAGCATGGATGCCAAAGAGCTGGCAAAAAGTGCCTGCGTTCTAGCACCTAGCCTGACTCGTATCATCAAGAATTTGGAAGAAAAAACATTTCTAACGCGCTGTGCAGATGGCAAAGATGGCCGTCGTGTATTGTTAGAAATTTTGCCAGCAGGTAAAGCCTTAATCGAATCTGTAACGCCAGAAGTACAGGTGGTTTACGGGCAGTTTGAAGAGAAGTACGGTAAACAAAAGATGAGCGAACTGCTGGACTTGCTACATGATGTAGTAGAGAGCTTAAATCAGCGTTAAACGTAAAAGGGACAGGCACTTTGTCTGCTACGCAGTCAAAAGAGCCAGTCCCCTAAATCCGAGATAGATGGGGACTGGCTCTTGTTTATCCGCTGGCGGATAAAAAGTGCCTGTCCTCTAAATGTAAAAGGGACAGGCACTTGTCTGCTGCGCAGTCATAAGAGCCAGTCCCCTAAATTTGTCCTCTTAAATGCTACAATGATGGTAACTTATAGCTTCTCAGGCTTAGCGTAACCACCGCGATAGAACACCAAACCTTCTTTATCACTGCTATCCATTTCTACCACTTCACCAACAATGATTTCATGGTCGCCGCCATCGTAAGTAGCCCATGTTTTGCACTGAAAACGCGTGACACAATCTTTTAGCATGGGTACACCACCAATGCCTTCTTCCGTATCAATACCTGCAAACTTGTCTTCACCACTACGGGCAAAACCATTAGAAGTTTCCATTTGATCCGAAGCCAACACGTTAATGACAAATTCTTTGGCATTGATAAAAGCGTCAGCACTAAGGATGGTTTTTGTTACGCTCCACAAGATTAGTGGTGGATCCATAGACACCGAGTTAAAGCTACTTGCTGTAGCGCCAACTGGGTTGCCTTCGGCATCTTTACAGGTAACAACTGTTACACCCGTAGCAAAGGTAGATAGTGCGTTACGTAATTCTCTAGCATCAATGGCATTGCTCAAGGGACTCTCCTAGAAAGCTCAAAATCAGTTGTAGTTAACATGTTAAATAACATCGTGGCATGATGCCCTAACTATAGCAAATTGGCAAGTATTTATAACTAACTTCAAAGCTTTATTCACCGTTTGTCGCCGCTTTATATAACGGTTGCAATTTGACGATGCCGAACGCAGCGTTGGGTGTCGCCGGTGTGGCAGGTGCTACTGTCTTGAGTGATATGGCTCTTGCACTTGGTAAAGGGCTGTTTATTTAACCTAGTTCGAAAAAGCGCATGAGTTCAGTATCAGGTACCTTGCTTTGGAATTCCGCTAACTGGCCTTCACGGCTAGTTGCATAGCCTTCCACAAAACGCTCCCCTAGCCATTGCTTGGCGTGCTCTGACGCGCGTAGTGCTGCAATAGCGCTGCTCATTTCGTGTGGGAATTCTAAGCCGTCAGTGGTGCCTGGTAGGTAGCCATTGCCAACAACGGCTGCACTAGGTTGACACTTTTCTTCGATGCCGGCATAACCCGCCGCTAGAGTGGCAGCCATGGTTAAGTAAGGATTGGTGTCGGCACCAGGTAGGCGGTTTTCTACACGGATACTGGATGGGTCTTCGCCAACGATGCGAAAGCAAGTAGTACGGTTTTCTATTCCCCAAGACAGAGCTGGTGGGGCAAAGGTACCTTCCACAAAACGACGATAGGAATTCACCGTGGGGGCAAATAACAACATCATGGCACCTATATATTTTTGTAAACCACCGATAAAATGACGGAAGGTGTCGGACATATTGTCAGGTTTTGACTCATCCCAAAACAAGGGGGCTCCCTTATCATCCAATAAAGAGGTATGAATATGGGTAGATTGACTATCGGCTTGCTCGGACCAACGTGGCATGAAGGTAATGGTTTTGTCCTGTTTCATGGCCAAAACGCGCAGGAAGTTTTTTAGTAATACCGCCTGGTCAGCCGTTTCTAGATCCTTACCAGGGCCGATGCAGGCTTCCATAAAGCCAGGGCCAATTTCTTCGTGCATTTTGATTAAATCGATACCTAAAGGCTCGCACATTTCCACCACGTCCTTGTACCAATCACTTTGGGCTGCTTGGTAGATGACTAGGTCATGGCTAGCGTGGGCGGTCGCCGGTTGCAGATTGCGAAAGCCTTTGTCTTGCAAGCTGGCGCTGGTTTCATTAAATAAAGTGTATTCCAATTCCATACCGTATTTAGGTGTAATACCCATGGCTTTGCCACGCTTGATGACGTTGCTAAGAATGCTACGTGGGCACAATGCTGCGTACTCGCCACTAAATTGAGCAAGAAACAACAAATCGTGACCGGGGGCTTCAAAAGGAATGGAGCAACAGCTGTCTTGGTCCACCTGCAACATGGAGTCGTTAAAACTGCCACTGTCATCGGTCACCCCAGGTAGTGGCAAGATGGCATCGGTAGGGTCTAAGGCTAGTTGGGCCGGGGCCATACCCATGCCATTTTTTAGAATGCCTTCGAGGTTGCTACGGGACACTTTTTGCCCCCTAAGCAAACCATTGGTATCGATGGTAGCTACGGTAGCCATGCGGCAGTTGTTGTCGTTGAGCTTGTCTTGCATTGGATACTCTCTTTATTATGTTTGTTGGTAGCGTATAGCGTTAAAACGGCTTGTTGGGTACCACCTGCTGCTGCAGTTGCTGCAGATGGTGGTCAATTTGTGTAGAAAAGGCTTTGATGAACACGCTTAAACCATGCCGTATGTGGCGCTCTATTTGCTCGGCATCGGGTTTCTCTAATGCGTAGTGTAGCAGGTGTTCGCGACTTGCCGAGAGAATGAGTGACCATAGGCTTTCGGCGGCCATAGCAGTGTCTTGTATGTCTAATAGTCCCTTATCTGTCTGCCTGGTAAGGTAATCGATAATGCCTTGGCGCGCTAGGTGTGGCCCTTCTTGTTGGTAGCTGGCGGCAATGTCTGGTAAACGCTGAGCTTCGCCAATGATGAGGCGTGCTAAAGATAGCATGTCAGGGCGCAGTACAAACTGAGCGTAATGCCAGCTAAAGTCCCAAAGGGCGCTTACCATATCGGCATTGCTGCCATCTGTAAGCGGTTGTAGCAATTCTTGTTTACTACCACTAAGTACCGCTTGAAATAGTGCTTCTTTGTTGCCGATGTACTGGTACAAGGTAGGTTTTGATACACCGGCTCGTTTGGCTATTTGGTCTAACGAGGTGCCAGAATAACCTTGCTCGGCAAACTCAGCTAGGGCCGCACTAATGATTTTGGTGTGTTTTTGTTGGCGTTTTAGTAATTTGGGGGAGCTAGGTCCAGTTGTTACATTGGCCTCTACCCCTGTTGCTGAGAGCCCGGTACAACGGTTAACAAAGGTTTCTAAGTATGCGTTGTACTGGTCTGCTTGCAAGATATTGCAAACATGGCCGCAATTCTGAAGTATCTCCAGTTGCACCCAAGCAGGACCTTGTTCTGCCAAACAATAGGTGTGTAGGCGTTTTGCTAAATCTGTAATTTCAGCTGGGGGTGCCAAGGTATCTTGATCCCCCGTCATTAATAATACGGGGCAGGTTAATTGCTGGAAAACCAGTGGTTCAGGCGGATTACAAAAACACTGTAACGCATCAGCATAGGTGGCACTAGGGATAGCGGACATAGAAGCATGCAGGTGTTGCGTGTGCTTTTTGCTGGCATCGGGACCGCTAATCATTTGCACCACAGGCTCGGCAAAATCAGCAGGGGTGAGGCCCTGGGATAAGGGTACTTGGCGCGCTGCTAAGAAAGCACTGCGTTCTTGTGCAGATGCTTCGGACATGCCAGTGCAACCGCCGCTCACAATGAGGGCTTGTACAAGATGGGGGTGTTGTGTGGCAAAGCTAGCGGCAATCCAAGCACCATAACTCAAACCACAGATAATTAGCTTTTCAGCACCAAAATGCTGCTGAACACGCAGAATATCAGCAATATAGTCTTCAATGCGGGTGGGTTTTTTGCCTAGTTCGCTGTTGCCGTAGCCTCTTAAATCTAAGGCCGCGCAGGGCAGTGTGTGCCCCATAAGGCTAAGTTGCTCATCCCAATTGTTGGCTTGGCCACCTATACCATGTAAAAACACCATGACTGTATCACCGGCTAGGTGAGTACCGCTGGTGCGAATAGCGAGACGCGGTGAGCCGCTAAGACATTGTTCTGCAATCACCGCCGGGCTTAAAGCACTAGTTTTGGTTTGGGAAACTTGTTTTTGCGCCTTAGGGTCAAGATGAGATAAGGCCACAATACCTTGCTGCAAAATGACTTTAGAGCCTTGGGCTACAACTTTAGCGATATGATCAGGCCCGTCTACAAAGGCTTGCCAAGTGATGTCAGTGCTGTTAGGGACTTTTTCAGCTAGTGTAAGCCAGGCATGGTATTGGTCTATGCCATCGATACCGCTTAGCATCTTATATGCCAGCGTCTGTTGACTGTGGCTCAAGAAGGTTTGCTGCTCAACATATTCACTATGATCAGCCGTCGTAAAGCGTAATTGAGCCTGGCCATGTGGGCCCAATTGCCAGTGTTCTGTAGCCACCAGCGGATGCCAAGGTCGGCGCAAGTCTTTGACCTGCTGCCAAACTTGCCGGCTGGGTAGTGGTACTTGGCCTTGCGCTTTACACGATTCAAGCATAGCTACTGTTTCTTATCTTGTTTGACGTTGAATTTACGCGGGTCGCCACATGGAAACACGAGCCGACACAGTTTCACTGTCAATATTGTCAATGTCGTCCATGTCATAAAGGGTCATCATGCTGAGGTATTCTTCCATGATTTCTGTGGTATAGGGCAGCATGGTTGCGGCACAACGAGCATCGCGATAATAGCGTTCAAAAGGCTGGTTTTTCAATAGGGTTTGGCCACCACAGGTACGTATGGCAAGGGCGGCAATTTCTTGTACCCCATCCATGACAGCGACTTGAGACGAGTACATGCGCATGACTTGTTCTTTAGACGGAAAAGCTTGCGCCTCTTGAAAGGTCTGGGTCCACTGGGCGCGCATGCTGCATAACTGTTGGTACATCTTACTCACGGACATGCGTTTGGTTGGGAACACGCGGCGATCAATCGGCGGCTGGCCAGGTAGCGTACCTTTTAGATACTCAATAGTGGTGTCCACAATGCCTTGGGCTTGCCCCATATAAGAAGGGGTGAGAGTAGCCATTAGCGTTGGCCATTGGCCTAGGGTTTTAGTGAAGACACCTGCTGGCATCATCATATCTTCTGCGGACACAAACACGTCCTTTAGTACAAGGTCGTTGGATGCCGTAGCACGCATACCCATAGGGTCCCATTCACCAATCACTTTTAAGCCAGGGCTGTCCTTATGTACGGCAAAATCCATAGTGTCTTCGTGGGCCGGTTCTTTGCCTTCAAAATGTTCAGTGCAAACAATGGAATAGTAATCACAATGGCCAGCAAGGGAGGCAAATTTCTTAAAGCCATTAATCAACCAACCACCATCAACTTTTTTGCAGTTGGTGGCAATCGGAGCAGAAGTCCAGTTGGAGCCACCCTCAGAAATAGGTTGGGAATAGATGGCATTATCTTCTACCACATTGCGGAACTGACGTTCGCGCATGGGCTTCATAGCGGCACGTTCTTCATCTGTTAGGTTAGGCATTTCATACATAAAACGCGACCACATCATGGACGAGGTATGCATGTTAAAGGTAAGGGCCGTGGCACCACAGTATTTACCAATTTCGGCGCCGATAGAGGCATATTCAAACAAGCTAAAACCATAGCCACCGTGTTCTTTGGGCACCACTAGTTTTAAGAAGCCGTGTTCCGCCAAGTCTTGATAGTTTTCTGTTGGAAACTTGGCTTCACTATCATACATGGCCGCACGTGGGGCAAAGTTTTCTGCACCTAGTTTGTTGGCCAAACGCAGCATACGGATGTGTTCGTCGCTGAAACGGCTGATATCGTAATAGTCTTCGATTTTGCTCATGGTTTATCTCATTGGTGTTTATGGTGGCATGAAATTATTAGGCTAGTTCGCCCACAAGGCGACCGTCTACAACGACTGGTAGGTCATCCAAGGTGATAGTGCAATGGCGCATGGGTAGGTCAAAATGACCTAGGGTAAAGCGGCCAGCGTACTGGTTTGAACCTGTGGAAAACAGGAAGTTGCCAGCCCAAGCGCGAAATTCTGTGGCCTGTACATCACCCTTGTCGTACAAGGCCATGGCTTCCCAGCGGGCCGCTGTATTGACGCCAAAGCCGACGTGAGAGAAACCATAGGCTTCCTTGTCGTTCCAAGCAGCAATGTATTCACGAAATAGGTCCGCATCCAAGTTGTCTCCTTGAATATCAGTAACGTAGTCGTTTTCCACGATAAGGGTGACCTGATCGCGCAAATATTGCTTGAAGGTGAGGTTCATATCACCCACATCCATGACGATGGTGCCATTAACCGTATGCATGCCAGGGAAGGCCAAACAGATGCCGCCGGGCCAATGGGCAACACCGCCTGGGTTGGTGGTAAACCCGGGGGTGCCACCACAAGGTGCGTCAGTGAGGTTGATGGTCAGGTCCGTGCCTACTTTACTGGTGACGCGCATGATCTTTGCTTGGCGTAATAATTTAATACCTAGGTTCACCTTGGCTTCAAGGTCCTTTGTAGGCTCCGTACGCTCCAAAATTTCTGGATGCTCATTGCAAATCGTCAATAAACGCGTACCAGCGGCCTCAATAGCCGGCCACTCTTCGGCGTGCAGTAATCCTTCTACGGTCACATCAACGACAATGTCAGCAGCTTGCAAGGCTTCCACAACGTGGGGCATATGCTGGATAGCATCGCAACAGCCAGTGGATTTCACGGGCACTGGTGCAGTATTGGCAGGCGTTGGCAGAATAATGGTGGCGTACTGGGCCTTTAGATTGTGGCAAGCTAAGGCGGCTAGTTGTGCCATAACCGGACGCGATTGGGTTTCTGCCAGGATGGCCACCACAGTGCCGTTTTTGACGCCATTGAGAGTAAGTACACGTTGAAACGAATCGATCCATTTGCCTTCAACAATTTCTTGCATCATGAGGATAAGCTCTTTGTTGTTATATTTAAAAACTTTACTACACGGTTTAGTAAATTAAATTTAGGCTTAAAGTTGTTCTAGGTCAAGCGTTTTTGTTTAGCTAGGGCTAGTTTGTAGCGAGTGGGAACTAGATTGAATGCTAGTGGTGGGGGTTTGGGGTAACTAGCTCTGGTGTCAGTTGTTGTGCAGCCTGAGATACGGCTACTAGGCTGTGGTCTACCTTGCCTTGCTGGTGCAGCCATAGTGCCACCGCTGGCCAGCTGTACAAGGGTGATCCTGAAGCTAAGCCAAATAATGGCTCAGGAAAGTCTCCGGGACCTCTAGCCGACTTACTATAGTTGTTAACGGCAGCGCGCGTGAGCTTGGCTCGGCTGGCAATTTCTGACATAGACGCCACACCGCCCTCTATAATTGAGGCAGGTGTAAATCCCGCTTGCTTTATTTCATTTAGAGCAGTTGAAATTGCCATTTCCGCGTTGGAGCAGTTACGGTCAAATTCCAAGTAGACGGTGTCGTTATAACGGCAAATCAGAGCATCAGAACAACCGGCTTCAAACAAACTATCCTCAAGATTAGATGCGCGTTTGGTCGTCTTGTGCAATACAATAGTAAAGAAAAATGGTTTCATATTGAGGCTTCCTCCAATAGG
>CALKFY010000031.1 GCA_938084925.1 uncultured Pseudomonadales bacterium | reverse complement strand
AGTCTCACATATAGTGCTAATGCCAATGAATTTCCACAGTTAGAGGACCTGGAGGCTTTGTTTAGTGAAGACTGAGTTGGCTCTGCCTACAGGTATAAAAAGTATTCAAGTTGAAAGCTTTGGTAAAAGCGCAGGTGTCTTAGAGCAGCCGGCACAATTTCAATATCAACAGGATAACCCTGTATCGCTGACTATGGCCGTGCGAGATTCTGCTTACCAGCACGGTTGCTTGCACCCAATATTTGCCCAAAATTTACCTGAAGGGTTTATAAGGCACTACTTGTATGAACGTTTGCAGCGCCATGCCAATGTTAATGACCTCTATTTATTAGCACTGCAAGGGAGCAAGGGTATTGGTCATCTTTCCTATCGTTCAGACATGCCCGCACCGGAGTATGAGAAGTTATCGTTAGAAGATATTATTCACTGGCAAGGTAAAGAATCCATTTTTCCGCAATTGTTGGACAAGTTTTACCTTAATGGTCAGCTTTCTGGCATGCAGCCCAAGGTGTTGGTAGATATTGCGGGGCGGGGTGTGATTCATCAGCAAGCTTATATAGTAAAAACTTTTGATGCTGAGTTTGAGCATTTAACAGCAAATGAATTTATTTGTATGATGGCTGCCAAAGAGTTGGGTTTGAGTCCCCCTGAGTTCTGGTTGTCGGATGATTTATCTTGTTTTGTGATAGAGCGATTTGACCAAAAAGACGGTAAGAAACTAGCGTTTGAAGACTTAACTGTGCTCATGGGTAAGCAAGGCGATCATAAATACCAATCTAGTTATGAAAGTGTATTAAAGGCGGTAGCTTACTTTACTAAGTCACAGCAGCAGATTGAACTAGCCTACAAATACATCGTGTTTAGCTGCTTAATTGGCAATGGCGACGCGCATTTAAAAAACTTTGCCATACAGTACGGGCAAGATAGAACGAATATAGAGTTAACACCGCCATATGATATAACTCATACGTTAATGTATCCCACACTAGATGGCAAAATGGCGCTTAAAATGGCCAGTGCCAAATCATTTCCAGACTATAAAGCCTTGCTGCAACTAGGTATGAAAGCCAAAATTAGTAAGGCGGCACAAATAGTAGAAGAGATAGCTGATGGTATTCAGCAATATATTTCTTCACAGATGCCGACAGACCTTGTGCCAGGCTTACAAGAGTCTTTATATAAATCTCTTGCTAAGGGTAGGGTATACACTCAGCACAAATCTTACCGTTACGATAAAAAACGAAAGTTTAATTAGTGTTTGTACTTTTCAAGGGACAGGCACTTTTGCTTCGCAAAAAAGCCAGTCCCCGGTGGTAGGTGTAGGGGGGCTGGCTCTTGTTTATCCGCGTAGCGGGTAAAAAGTGCCTGTCCTCAACCCAGGGTAGTACTTTTCAAGGGACAGGCACTTTTGCTTCGCAAAAAAGCCAGTCCCCGGTGGTATTCTACAAAAGCCAGGCACCTAGAGGTCAGTTGCGTTTTAGTTTTTGGTAAAAGTTTTCGTGTGGGCCAACGGCCTCTAGGTATATTAATTTCGGGATTTCTTCTAGTGTATAGCCTAGTAGGTACTGTTGGTTTTGGCTGTAGAATTTATATACGTGTAGGGCTGCAAGGTCGCCCTTTTTGGCTTGGCCAATGCTTGGATTTTGGCTGATGTTTAGCACGGCTTTATTGACGTCTTTAGCTACTTGGTTATTAAGCTTTTTGTACGCTCTGGTAAATCGCCGGCTTTGTTTTACTTGCCAATTCACTCATCGTCCTTGATGTCGCGTGGGATAAAGTCTGTGGCTTCTGCTTTGTCTTCTGCCATAGACATAAGGCTTTCAGCTATAAAGCTAGCAGGTAAATCGGGGTTGTCCAGTGCCACGCGACCCACATTGGCCCAAAATTCAATTTGACCTTGCATGGTGCGGTATTCGGCTTTGGCGGCATTTCTGGCTTGCTGCACAAGTTCTTCGTTAAGTCGTACAGATACGCTCATAGGTGCGCTCCTTTTGGGTGCTTACCACAATTGTAGCACAAGGCTGGGGTTTAGATCGCGTATTTGGGGTCAGACCTGAGGTCTGCCCCCGTTAATTGTGATATATTTGAGCGGTTAATTTATGCCTAATTGAGAAATGGATTTATGCAATTCAACAACATCACTCTTGCCAACAATGCGCCTATGGTGCTGTTTGGCGGCCTTAATGTTTTAGAGAATAAAGACCTTACCCTATCTGTGGCTGAGCACTATGTAAATGTGACGCAAAAGCTGGGTATCCCTTATGTATTCAAGGCGTCTTTTGATAAGGCCAACCGTTCGTCCATGTATTCTTATCGTGGGGTGGGTTTGGAAGAGGGCATGGAGATCTTTGCCGCAGTAAAGGCCGAATTTGGTTGCCCTGTTATCACCGATGTACACGAAATCCATCAGGTAGAAGCTGTAGCCGAAGTATGCGATGTATTGCAGATCCCAGCGTTTTTGGCACGCCAAACTGACTTGGTTGCTGCTATTGCTAAATCGGGCAAGCCCATTAATGTAAAAAAGCCGCAGTTTATGAGCCCAGGTCAGATGAAGCTGATCCAACAAAAGTGCCAAGAAAACGGCAATGATCAGGTGATTTTGTGCGAACGTGGCAGTAGCTTTGGTTATGACAACCTAGTTGTAGACATGCTGGGTTTTGGTGTGATGAAAGACGCTACCAACAATGCCCCTATTATCTTTGATGCCACCCACGCCCTGCAGTGCCGTGACCCTATGGGGGATGCCAGCGGTGGCCGTCGCCATCAACTGGTGGATTTAGCCCGTGCTGGTATGGCTGTTGGCCTGGCAGGTTTGTTCTTGGAAGCGCACCCTAATCCAGATAAAGCCCGTTGCGATGGCCCAAGCGCTTTGCCGTTGGATAAGCTGGAGCCGTTTTTGGCGCAGATTAAGGCAGTTGATGATTGTGTAAAGGCGCTGCCGGCTTTGGTGATCGATTAGCGCCTTTGGGACTGGATTTTCCCGTAGGGAAGTGCCTGTCCCGTTGGTTCTTTTAAAGGTTTGAGGGGACAGGCACTTTTGACCGCTACGCGTTCAAGAAGAGCCAGTCCCCAAGTGCTCGCGTTCAAGAAGAGCCTGTCCCCTAGTGCTTTGGTGATTGACTGATTTGTAGTATAGTAGACATTTATTTGTACAAAATTTAATATAATATTTTCTAACTTATTGAAAATA
>CALKFY010000030.1 GCA_938084925.1 uncultured Pseudomonadales bacterium | reverse complement strand
TGGGCCAACAATTTCGCTGAACTTCAAAGTCAGGTCACCGGTACCACCGGCCAAATCAAGCACCTTATGACCAGTGCGCACACCGCTCATTTCGATGGTTTGTTTTTTCCATAGGCGATGAATGCCCATGGACATAAGATCGTTCATGACATCATATTTAGCCGCTACGGAATGGAATACGCCAGCTACACGGCCAACCTTGTCTTGTAGTGGTACTTCGGAAAAACCAAAATGCGTTGTTTCCTTAGGTCCTTGATCACTCATGAAATATCTTCTTCAGTTAAGCCAAGCGTCACATTCTACTTGGCCGGTAATAAATTGTCTTGATTAAGGGCAGCCAAAGCCATGCCCTTAATGTATCTACACTGCCGTTCTTGCTATTGGGCTTTCGCAGCTTGTTCTTTTGCTACTAGGTAATCAACAACCTTGAGCATGCCTTCATGACTACCAGCCATAGTAGCGTTAACTACATACTTGCCGTTAACCAACATAGAAGGTACACCAGTAATCTTGGCACGAGCGGCTAAGCGATTGCCTTGACGCAACTTGTTCTTCAAATCAAAGGAGTCATAAGCCTTATCAAAGTCGGCCTCGCTAACGCCCTGCTCAGCAAAGAACTTTTGCATGGCTGTACGGGTACTTAGGCGACGCTGCTGAAGATGTACGGCATCGTACATAGCTTGGTGTGCCTGATCCAAAATACCTAGCTGACGAGCAATATAATAGCTCTTGGCATAAGGCTCCCAGCTGCGGCCAAATACTACAGGTACAGCAACAAAGGCTACTTCGTCGGTTTGCTGCTCTGACCAATGGTGTAGCATCGGCTCAAAAGCATTACAGTGTGGGCAGGTATAGCCAAAAAACTCATTCACAACAACCACATCGGCATTGCTCTTGATCGGCTGATCCAATACTTCGTAATCGAAGCCAGCTTGGAAGCCTTCAGCCATGGCGGCCATTGGCAACAAGGCCAATACACAAATCTTTAGAAATTTATTTAGCATGTTTTTATTCTCCTGCTATACATTAACAATGATCAATCCTGCTCATTGTTACCATGCATTTGATGGGACACCAGTGTTTTTACGCTTTCTTTACCTTAGCAGTATTCAGCCAAGGCTGCGTAATCCCAAAATCTGGACCATTGCCGCTCTATGGCATCCATGTCACCGCGGCATAAGGTACGTCCTGTACATAAAAAAAGGGTGGCCATGCCACCCTTTTATCAAGCACCCGTTTAGCTGGGCTGCTTTTAGTTGGACAAGCCTTGGATGTAGCTAGAAACCGCTTCGATTTCTTTGTCGCTCATCAACGCTGCAACTTGACGCATGATCTTAGCATCGTCGTTAGTGCGTGTTTCAGTACGGAAAGCTTTCAACTGCTTGCTGATGTAATCAGCATGCTGGCCGCCTAGCGCTGGGAAACCAGCTTGAGCCATGCCGGCACCTGTTGGAGAGTGACAAGCTGTACATGCAGCGATGCCCTTAGCAGCATTACCAGCACGGTACATCATTTCACCAGCTTCCACCAACTCTGGCTTAGCTGCGCCAATGGAGCCAGTCTGAGAAGCAAAGTAAGCGCCAATGTCAGCCATATCTTGGTCGCTTAGGTTATCAAGCATGCCAGTCATTTCAACAACAGGGCGTGCGCCAGAACGGATATCGTTCATCTGCTTAACAAGGTAACGTTCGCCTTGACCAGCCAACTTAGGAAAGTTGCCTATCATGCTGTTACCATCTGCACCGTGACACGCAGCACATACGGCAGTTTTGCCTTGTCCTGCAGTAGCGTCACCAGCGGCGTGCGCAAAGCTCATCCAGCCAAAAGTCATTAAAATGCATGCTACAATTTTCTTCATGGGTATTCCCGTAACTATCCAGTAAGTTTATATGCAACCCGTGTGTTTTTACGAGTTTGCGAAATTTGGATCTTCACCACTAAGGCCATATTTGACACATAGGGCTACAAAAAGCAGGGGCATTATAAAGCCCAGACCCTGCAACTTCAATCTCTAGACCCCTAACCCATACAAGACTTTTGCCCTACAAAGGTCGAAAAATCCCCAATTATTGACCAAAGTAGGTAAAATGACGCCATCAAGTTATGCCATGGTCTAAAAATGTCCGATCTTCATATTAATTTTCGTAGCGCAGAATTTCTTATCAGTGCTAGCCGTCTCAAGCAGTGTCCAGACGACTCATTGGCCGAAATAGCCTTCGCTGGCCGCTCCAATGCGGGTAAATCTAGTGCGATTAATGCCCTCACACGCAACCCACGTTTAGCACGTACCAGTAAGACCCCTGGTCGTACCCAGCTACTAAACTTTTTTCAGCTTAACGTTGAAGGTGCGCGCCTTGTCGATTTGCCAGGTTATGGCTACGCTAAGGTACCTTTAGCTATGCAGCGTGAATGGCAAAAGCACCTAAATGAATACCTAGAAAAGCGCCAACAGCTATGTGGTATCGTCTTAGTGATGGACATCCGCCACCCAATGCGCGAATTTGACCGCATGATCGTTGACTGGTGCCTAGCCTCCGACCTGCCTCTGCACATGCTGCTAACCAAAGCTGACAAGGTAAACCGCAACGCCACCACCAACGCCCTACGTGACGTACGCAAGAGCCTACCTAAGCACCCAGAAGGCCAGATTACCATTCAAGCCTTCTCATCCAGCAAAGGCACCGGCCTACCAGAACTAGAACGCCAACTAGTCAGCCTCATGAAACCACACCTGATTCAAGACGAAGAAGAGTTTGAAGACGTTGAGGAAGAAGTAGAAAGCGGTTCCGATAGCTAGCACAATCAAGCGAGCTACGAAGCACACACAAAAAAGCCCTGAAGTGAGGGGAAGCATTTCAGGGCTCTTTCGTTTTGTATCTTTGCTGTAAATATGACTGCATGCTGTTGCAGTTATATACTCTGAGTCGACTTATTCAAGAAAGTTCAAAAATAATTTAAATTTATTTGAAAAATTTTAAATACAGCAGTAAATGGTACTGTCATTGCGATGACGTTACGCTTGCTTAGTGAGCCTCATCCCAATTATTACCCACTCCCATATCAACCACTAGCGGCACATCTAACTTAGCCGCCCCTTCCATAGCTTCTTTAACACCAGCTTGCAGCATGGCCAGCTGAGCTTCAGCTACTTCAAACACCAATTCATCGTGCACCTGCATAATCATACGCGCATCAATAGGCTGGCTAGCTAACCACTTGTCGACATTGATCATGGCTAACTTGATGATATCCGCAGCACTGCCCTGCATAGGCGCGTTGATGGCCGTACGCTCTGCCGCTTGGCGAGCGATAGCATTACGGGCCTTTATATTAGGCAGGTATAGGCGACGACCAAAAATGGTTTCTACATAGCCCCGTTCCGCAGCTTGAGCACGGGTGTTGTCCATGTATTCCTGTACACCTGGGTAGCGGCTGAAGTAACGGCCAATATAGTCTTGGCTTTCACCACGGCTAATACCCAACTGCTTGGCTAGGCCAAAGGCAGACATACCATAGATCAAACCAAAGTTAATGGCCTTGGCACTGCGACGCTGATCGCTAGACACCTGATCTGGGGCCACTTCAAATACTTCCGCTGCCGTAGCACGGTGCACGTCTTGGCCTTGGGCAAAAGCAGTTACCAAGCCTTCATCACCTGACAGGTGCGCCATAATACGCAATTCGATTTGTGAGTAGTCTGCTGCCATCATTAATTGACCAGCTGGCGCCACAAAGGCATGACGAATACGTCGCCCTTCTGCCGTACGAATAGGGATATTCTGTAGGTTCGGATCACTTGAAGACAAACGTCCAGTAGCCGTTACGCCTTGGTGATAGGACGTGTGAATACGTCCTGTGCCCTTATTAATCTGCAGCGGCAGCTTGTCAGTATAGGTAGATTTCAATTTAGCCAGGCTACGGTGCTCCATTAACAAGCGCGGCAACTCATAATCATTGGCCAGCTCCTGTAATACTGGCTCTGCCGTAGAAGGCTGACCTTTAGGGGTCTTCTTCAATACCGGCAAACCTAGCTTTTCATACAGAATAACGCCCAATTGCTTAGTAGACGCTAGATTGAAAATTTCGCCCGCAATGTCATGAGTGCTACGTTCTAGCTCTTGTAGACGTGCGCCGATGGTCTGGCTTTGCATGCCTAGGGCCGTAGCGTCTACCTTGGCACCGGTGCGCTCTATGTTGGCCAAAACGTTAATCAGTGGCTGCTCAATGTCCGTATAAACCTTGGCCAATTCCGGTTCTTGGGCCAATAAATCATCAAAATGCATACATAATCGCAAGGCAATATCGGCATCTTCTGCCGCATAAGGCGTGGCCTGCTCTAGGTCGATTTGATTAAAGGTCAGCTGTTTGGCACCCTTGCCGGCAATATCTTCAAACTTTAAATTCTGATGATCCAAATAGTGATTAGCCAGGTCATCTAGGTTATGGCGCGTTGCCGTGGAGTTATGTACATAGGACTGCAGCATGCTGTCTTTGATTTGTGCTTGCCAGTTAATGTCGTATTTTGCCAGCACGTTCATGTCATATTTAAGATTTTGACCACAAATAAGCTGCTTTGGATTTTCTAGCACAGGCTTGAGCATGGCAATCAGGCGTGCGCGGCTGATTTGATCTGGCGCGCCCACGTAATCATGAGCGCATGGAATGTAAACGGCCTCACCTGGCTTGATAGACAAGGAAATACCTACTAACTGGGCTTCCATATAATCCAAGCTAGTGGTTTCCGTATCAAAGGCAAAGTAGTCTGCCTCTTGGCAACGCTGCAGCCAAGCTTGAGCTTCACTTTCAGTCAATGCCAACTGATAGTCTATGCTGTCTACTTGCACTGGCACGGGCTTTTCTTGTACTGGTTCGCTGTTCTTATCATTGCTAGGCGCACCACCAAACATATCACCAGTACCTGGGATGCCCGCAGAAGCCGGAGCACTTGCAGGAGCAGCCATACTCGGTGGAGTATTCGCAGTGACACCTTCATTCTGTAAAACTCGCGCCCAATTGCCAAATTCCAGCTCTTCATACCAACCTAATAAGGCGGCCTGATCGACAGGCTGCGGCTTAATTTCTTGCAAGCCGTGATCAAGTTCTACGTCTAACTTAATAGTAGTAAGCTGCTTGGAAAGTGGTAGATCTGGTAGAGCAGCACGCAGCTTCTCACCTATTTTACCGCCAATTTCATCGGCATTTTCCATCAAGGTGGCAAGATCTTCATAGGCTGTTAGCCATTTAACGGCGGTCTTGGGACCAGCACCGGGCACGCCGGGAATGTTATCCACCTTGTCACCGGTGATAGCTAGGTAATCAATGATTTGTTCTGGCTTTACACCAAACTTTTCGATTACACCCTCACGATCCATATAAGTATTGGTCATGGTGTTCACTAATTTAACGTGATCACTTACCAACTGGGCCATGTCCTTGTCACCGGTGGAGATCAAAGTATCCACACCTTGTTCGGTAGCTTGGTTGGCCAGGGTACCGATTACATCATCGGCCTCAACGCCTGGGATCACTAGTAAAGGCAGACCCATGGCCTTGATGATGTTATGAATCGGCTCAATTTGTGGGCGCAAGTCATCGGGCATTGGTGGACGGTGAGCCTTGTATTCACTGTACATCTCGTTACGAAAGGTTGGCCCTTTGGCATCAAAAATCACGATGATATTAGCGTTAGTGTAATCTTTGCGTAGGCTGCGCATCATATTGATGACGCCCTTGATCGCCCCAGTTGGCATGCCTTTGCTGTTAGTTAAAGGTGGTAAAGCATGGTAAGCACGAAACAGGTAGGAAGACCCGTCAACTAGAACCACGGGCACAGATACATCTTGAGGCATGGGCGATCTCTATAGGGGCATATATACCCCAGTCGGGGCCCAATTTAGGGCCATTTGCAAAACCCTAAGCCTAACATAAGGTTAGCCAGTTTGCTGCTATCTTTGGCCCCTATTGGCCTAGATGCTTGGGCTTGTTATGCAGGTCTTTGTATGTGGAAATACTTGTAACCTAAGCCAGCAAGGCGTACTATTTGCAGCCATTTTAGTCATCGCCCAAATAAGTACTATGGCCGTTTATACACATCTATCCCACGCACAAATCGCTGAATATTTAGAACCCTTTAACTTAGGGGAGCTGATCAGTTTTAAAGGCATCAGTGGCGGCGTAGAAAACACCAATTACTTTATTACCACTCAGGTACCTGGCCAGCCTAAGCACGACTCTGTGCTGACTTTGTTTGAAGACCTCAGCTACGAAGACCTGCCCTACTTTGTTTCCCTTACGGATCACTTGGTAGAGCATGGTGTGACGGTGCCCGCACCTTTGCGTGACGAATTTGGCGTGGCCCTTAAACGCTTAGCCGACCGCCCTACCTTGTTGTTCCCACGCTTTGCTGGCGATCACTTGCCACGTAGCGCCATTACGCCAGAAGCTTGTGCGATCATGGGCAAAGAACTGGCGGCAATGCACAAGGCAGGCCTTAGTTTTGATCTAGAACGTGAAGCTCACCGTGGTCAAGTTTGGTGGACAGAACTAGGCCCTCGCGCCAGCCAATGCATTAGCACAGAAGAAGGTGATCTATTAATAGGGGCTATTAACGCTTATCAGGCCATGTTGCAAGAAGGTGTGGATTTACCTAAAGGCGTAGTGCATGGTGATTTATTCCATGACAATGCCTTGTTCGACGGCACTAGCTATAGCGCTATTATCGATGTCTACAATGCCTGCACAGATTATTTGTTGTATGACGTAGCAGTGACAGTGAACGACTGGTGCATCGCTGCCAATGGCAGTATTCGCGAAGACTTATACCAGGCCTTTGTAGAAGCCTACCATCAGGTTAGGCCTTTTACCTCTGCCGAGGCTGACTACTGGAGCATGATGCTACAGACCGCAGCCATGCGCTTTTGGCTATCACGCCTAGAAACCTATCATGGCCTAGATTCCCATCAGCGTGAAGAAGGTGTAACAGTACTTAAAGATCCTGATGCCATTCGCGATATCTTATTGTTACGCCAACAGCACCAGCATCCGTTACCTCAGTAAGCGCACTAATTAACTAGTGACTGTGCTCTAGCTCACATTGCTCTATGCTCTTACCTAGGCTATCAAAGTAACGCCATAGGTTATCCTCACCAGGCTTAACCTGCCAAGCTAGCAAATCAATTTGCACAGCTTCAATGCCTTGCGTTGCTACCTTGTTAACCAAAGCTTGGTTGGCTTCGGCATCGACTAGAATACAAGCCACCTTGTCGGCTTCAATAAGATCAAAAATCTGCTTTAAATTCTTCACCCCAGACTGACTACCCGACTCATCGGCAATGCTACCT
>CALKFY010000029.1 GCA_938084925.1 uncultured Pseudomonadales bacterium | reverse complement strand
GACGATGATGGCATCGGAGCGCTCTAACAGGGCTTTGGTGGCCGACAACCGCATCTGTTCGATATGCTCGTTTACCGAAGAATCCTTGTCTATAAAGGTGTCCGAAGCGGGTACATAAGCTTCTGGCTGATAATAATCATAGTAGGAAACAAAGTACTCAACGGAGTTATTAGGGAAAAACTCCTTAAACTCACCATACAGCTGTGCAGCTAGGGTCTTGTTGTGAGCCATGACAATAGTGGGGCGTTGGGACTCTGCAATGACCTGAGCAATGGTGAAGGTTTTGCCAGAACCCGTTACACCCAACAGGGTTTGCGCTGCTAAACCTGCGTCAATGCCCGTTAGCAGCTGCTTGATCGCCTTTGGCTGATCACCAGCAGGCTGGAACTTTGATTGGATTGCAAACTTGTTCATGCTTCGCTTTACACTATCTTGCGTACTATCTAGCTTGCTGTCTTGCTTACTATCTTTAAGGCTATCACTCATGCTGTCACTTTTCACTTGTTGGCTCTGGCACACTGGCATCTTGCTGCTGCATGTTCCACAGGCGCGCATAATGTCCAGCTGACGCCAATAATTCTTGGTGTGTACCCTGCTCTACCAACTCGCCTTGATTAACGACCAAAATATTATCGGCATCGATAATGGTTGATAACCTGTGCGCAATCACCAAGGTGGTACGCTGCTTAGAAATCTCGGCTAAAGCCTGCAAAATACTACGTTCGGCCTCTGAATCTAGAGCCGATGTCGCCTCATCAAATAACAATATAGGTGGGTTTTTAAGTAGCACCCGGGCAATAGCAATACGCTGCTTTTCACCACCGGATACTTTCAGTCCACGTTCACCTACTTGGGTTTCGACACCGTTAGGTAAAGAACCCACAAAGGTCCGCAAGCTAGCCATTTCTATGGCTTGCCAAATATCTTCATCGCTAGCATCGGGACGTCCATAAGCCACGTTATTCCAGATGCTGTCGTTAAATAGTACGGTATCCTGAGGTACCACACCTATCTGCTGGCGCAGGCTTAGTTGCTGTACTTGATCGAGAGGCTGGCCATCGATACGAATACAACCCGATTGCAAGTCATAAAAACGGAACAACAAGCGACCAATGGTCGACTTACCGGAACCACTTGGCCCTACAATGGCCACCTTGTGTCCTGGCTGAACCTTAAAGCTCAAGTTTTTCAGAATTGGGCGTTCAGGTTGATAGGCAAAGTTTACCTGATCAAATTCAACACTGGCTTGATCCACACCCAATGGTAAAGCATCTTCCATGTCTTGTATCTTAGGCTCACGCTTTAACAGCTCAAACATGTTCTCCACGTCAGACATAGCACGGCGGATTTCACGATAGATAAAGCCCAAAGCACCCAAAGGAATAAACAACTGCAACAGGTAAGCGTTGACCATAACTAGGTCACCCATGGTCATGGTACCTTCTACCACACCTTTGGCGGCCAAATACATTAGCGCTGTTAAGCCAAGGCCAATAATAAACGCCTGCCCTGAATTCAACAGTGCCAAGGACAAACGGTTGTTCACCCGTGCCTGCTCCCAGTCCTGTAGGTTGCGATTGTATTGTTTGGTTTCAAAGGCTTCGTTGTTAAAGTACTTTACCGTTTCGTAATTCAACAAGCTGTCTATAGCGCGCGTACTGGACTGACTATCCAATCGGTTGGCTTCTTTCACAAAGCGGGTGCGCCATTCCGTGGTAATAACACTAAAAGCGATATAAGCCACCACGCAAACCAAGGTAATCAGCGAGAACCAAACATTAAAGGCAACCAGCAATATCACCATGATAATGGCCAGTTGCACCAGCGTGGGCAGAATATTAAAGACCATAAAGCGCATCATAAAGTTGATGCCATTGGTGCCACGGTCTATATCACGAGAGATACCACCAGTCTGGCGGCTGAGATGAAAATCCAGTTCTAGCTTATGCAGGTGGGCAAACACTTCCAAGCCCACCTTACGCATGGCGCTTTCGGTAACGCGGCTAAACACCGCGTCACGCAATTCGCTCAAAAACACGCTGCCAAAACGCATGCCACCATAAAGCAGTACAAACCCCAAGGGAATCACCAAGGCTTTGCCAACATCGCTTTCCAAGGAGTCGACTAGTTCTTTCAGGGCCCAAGGCATACCTAGTGACACGGCAATAGCGCCCACTAGGCACAACATGGCCACGATGACCCGTGCCTTATGTATCAGCAGATAGGGCCATAGGGTTTTGACTAGGTTCCAAAGTTCAATGTCTTGAAATGACTTTATCGGGTGCTGTCCATAACCCCCTTTCATGTGGCTTTTCATTGCGTAGTAAAAATCCTATTAGCAGCAAGAAGCTTTAGCAGTCACCATAATGGCTTCCACTTCAACCTGGACCGCTTTTGGCAACTCTTTCACACCAACGGCAGCACGAGCTGGGTAAGGCTCTTGGAAATACTGAGACATCACTTCGTTAACCGTTGGGAAGTTGCTTAGGTCAGTCATAAAGATGCTCACCTTAACGATGTTAGACATACTGCCGCCAGCGGCTTCTGCTACAGCTTTCAGGTTAGCAAAACATTGCTCAGCTTGCGCCGCAAATTCTTGGCTGCAAACTTCCATCGTTGCCGGATCCAAAGGAATCTGGCCAGAAATGTAAACCGTATCACCAACGCGTACGGCTTGAGAATAGGTACCAATGGCAGCTGGGGCATTTTCGGTAGAGATGATTTGTTTATCAGCCATGATAGGGCTCCTGACAAAATTATAAGAAATGAAATTCAATCGAGAATAATAACAGGGGCAAGCCAATGCTTGCCAGCGGAAATGCGACCTTTGTAAGGTCGACCTAACTTAATAATTCAGGCAAATCGGCAATGGAGTCCAACACATAATCCGCTTCATGCAGATCAGCACTCACACTAGTACCGGTCAAGACACCAACAACGACACCTGCACCAGCACTCAAGCCCATATGTAGGTCATGAGTATTATCACCCACCACCATCACCTGGTGCGGCTGCAAATCCATAGCTTGACAAAAGCCTTGCACCATACCAGGACCAGGTTTGCTGCCATGGCCCGAATCGTAACCAGTCAAAAAGCTAAACAAATGCAAACAGCTAAATGGGGTCAGAGTAGCATTAATACCCTGTTCGCTATCCATGGTGGCAATGCCCAAGGTATAGCCCATGTCATGCAATTTTTGCAGGCTAGGTGCCAACCTATCTACGGGCACACTGGGATGAGAATCGGATGCAGCAAACTCGGCATTAATAAAGGCCTCTAATTTAGCTACCTGCATACCTAGCTCCGGCGCCCACACCTGTGCAATATCCAGGTTATTACCGGCGGCTAAAATAGAGCCGCTGAGAATACGTCCGCTAGCTGCGTCATAGCCCGCCTTCACCATCAAACGAGACATCAAGGCATCGTCAGCGGCACACAGTTTCTCAAGCAGCTCTCGGCCCTTGGGCAACCAGGTAGCGTGAAAGTCCAAGAGGGTGCCATCCTTATCAAATAGGATAGCCGCAATGTCACTCAATTCACTGGCTTGTCTGGTCATCATCCCTTCCCTCTATTGGGTCATCCATATCACTCAAGTCAACATCCATATCATCTGTATCTGTCGCAACATCTGGCAAACTAGCAACGGGCTTGTCATCCACACCACGCCACCGGCTGTTATGTAATTCGCCTTGACGGTTTAATACAGGGTAGGCTATGGCGGTAAAATGTGAATGCAAACGCTTAATATCACGCATGATATCAGTGAACAAGGCATGGGCAACAGAGCTTAATTGCTGCTCCATGGCCTCTTGACGCTGACTATCTAAATAACCTTGGTGCTGTTTGTTAAACAATTGCTTGGCTTGGAATAGCTCCCGGGCTGCTTCCACATCTTCGCTCATCATAACTTGGAATGACAGGGGTATAACGTCAAACAAACGCTGCATGCAATCTTCTATAGCGGCTTTTTCTGCCCCAGAAAATTCGATATGCAG
>CALKFY010000028.1 GCA_938084925.1 uncultured Pseudomonadales bacterium | reverse complement strand
TAGTTATTACCGCTCAGGTGCCTTGGTATTTGGTGGCGGCCATGTAGTGTTACCCCTGTTAGACCAGGCTGTAGTAACCCCAGGATTAGTTACCGAAGCGCAATTTATGGCTGGCTATGGTGCTGCCCAAGCGGTGCCTGGGCCGATGTTCAGCCTGGCGGCATTTTTGGGCTATGTGCAGGGCGGGGTAAGTTATGCTTTGCTGGCTGTAGCGGTGATTTTTTTACCGGGGTTTCTGTTATTGGGTGGTGTACTGCCTTACTGGCACAAGCTTACAGAGCAGGTGTGGGCCGGGCGTCTAGTAGCTGGGGTTAACGCCGCCGTAGTTGGACTATTAGCCGCCACGCTATATGACCCCATTGCTACCAGCGCTCTGGTGCAATGGAGTGATTGGTTGATAGCTTTGTTAGGCTTTAGCCTGTTGCAATGGCTGCGTCTAAATCCCTTATGGGTAGTTGCCTTGAGTGTTGGCGTTAGCCTAGGCTTAGCTCATTTGATCTAGATGACCATCTACCCACGATAAGTCATAGTCTGGCACGAAGGTGTCTGGCGAGGCTTCAGCCATGGTCTGAATATAACGTTTGGGGATGTGTGCTTCGTCCGTTAGGCAGTTGGCTTCCAGATAAGGATATATTTCGTCATAACGACGAATATCCGCCTGATCAACGCGACGGAATATGTAACCTCGGTTCAGTTGTTGAGTATGGCTTAACCCTGCCGAAGCAATAATGTCTGCCGTGGCTTTAACGGTTTCATGATGAAACTTGTAAACCCGCTGAGCTTTGTCTTTTACCACCAATCCTTTGCTTAAGCGTTGATCTTGTGTGGCTACGCCCGTTGGGCACTCATTGGTATTACAGATCAGTGATTGTACACAGCCCAATGCCATCATATTGCCGCGAGCACTGTTACAAATATCGGCACCTAAGGCCAAATTTTTCACCAAGTGAAAGGCCGAAATGATCTTGCCAGAGGCGATGACTTTAATTTCTTGCTTAAGGCCAAAGCCGGTAAGCATATCGCAAACAAAGGCTAGTCCATCGCGCAAGGGCATACCGATGGAGTTGGAATATTCTAACGGTGCTGCACCGGTACCACCTTCACCGCCATCCACGGTAATAAAATCAGGCTTAATGCCCGTTATGAGCATGGCTTTGCAGATGCTGGCAAACTCGCTACGGCGACCAACACACAGTTTAAAGCCAACGGGCTTGCCGTCACTTAGGTCGCGCAACTGTTGCACAAACTCAAGCAGCTCCTTAGGCGTACTAAATGCAGTGTGAGCTGGAGGTGAGTCCACTTGAGTATGGGCGGAGACGTGACGGATAGCCGCTATTTCATCGGTATTTTTGTCGGCGGGCAAAATACCTCCGTGACCCGGTTTGGCGCCCTGACTAAGTTTTATCTCAATCATTTTTACCCGTGCTTGGGTGGCTTTTTGTTGAAACATGAGGGGATTAAAATTGCCATTGTCATCTCGGCAACCAAAATAGCTGGTGCCGATCTGCCAGACAAGATCGCCATCATGTTTCTCATGGTATGGGCTAATCGAACCTTCGCCAGTGTTGTGATAACAGCCAGCCTGTTGGGCGCCTTTATTAAGGGCTTCGATAGCATTGCTGCTGAGGGCACCAAAACTCATGGCAGAAATATTAAAAATGCTAGCGCTATAAGGCTGGCGACAGTCACTGCCACCGACCAATACACGAAAATTGGTATCTAAATGGTGTAGGTCCTTGGCGGCCATTGAATGGCTAATCCATTCATAGCCATCGCGATAGACGTCTACCTTAGTGCCAAATGGTACGCTGTCTCGTTCGCCCTTGGCGCGTTGATACACCACGCTGCGGAACATGCGATTTATGGGGGCACCGTCGATATCTGATTCCATCAAGTACTGACGGATAAAGGGGCGAATCGCTTCTACATAGTAGCGCCCACGACCCAGCAAAGGGAAGTTGCGGCGGATAGTTTGCTTGGTTTGGCTGGCATCAACCACTGCCATAAATAACAGTGGCACTAGGATCAGGGTCAGCCACCAAAATAGCGGCCATTGTGTTGCAGCGACAGTGCTAATAAGCGTGCCTACGGCTAAATACACGATAATTGGGTGCATGAAGGCTCCTTGCCACTAGGGTGATGCGAAAGTTTTATTTTTATGCCTTTGTTTATATAGGGAATTGTAGAGAAAAGCAAAATTGTGTGATTATTATGGCGAGCGTGATAGGCTGCTGCCATGGTCGCAAGGAAAGGGATAAACTACTCATGCAGATAATATTTAGTGTTAATAAAACTATGGCACGCTGGCTGTCGGAACCACAGGCTTTGCCCGCTATGACTAGGTCCATATTCACTGCCGACACGCCGGAAGATCAAACAGCGGCTATCGGCACGGTGGCATTATTGAGCGATACCCAGCAAATTAGCTGGCAATGTGGCGTAATGGAACATCCAGCTTCTGATGAACGTTATACGGTAATTATGGTGGAGGCCTATAGTCGTTACACGGTGTTATTGCCCTATCAGACCATCCCCAGTTTACACACCATCGAGACTGATTTTATTGCCCGTTGGCTGGAAGACATGACGCGTTTTGCCGTGGCGAGTGGGCGCTTAAGGCGCGACCAGGTAAACCAACTTTTTCAACAGTTTATGAGCCGCAACCGAGATTTTCATTGGTATCAAAATTGCGATATGAGTGTACATAGTCATGTTGTTGATGCCGAGTGCAACTTGATGAATATGCTGGTTGATGCGGGAGAATCTTACTTGAGCCCAGGACGTGCAGAAGAAATGGCGCAATATCTTAATGCTGGTGACCGTACAGCTGCCAAGGGCCAGGCCGCTAGTTTAGACAGCTTTCTTCCGGTCCAACGCTTCCTGCAAGATGCACTGTTCCGCTATGGGCAAGGCATGGCTGAAGCGCCTTATGCCGTTAATGAAGCTGGCGATTTTACTGACCCTTATGCTGATCAGGCCAAGCAATTTGGTCAAGTGAAAGACAATGTGGTTGGCGCAGGGCGTTTTGGCCAAACCCAAAGCTAGCCAGTTAACTGTTCAAGCGGTTGGTCTACAAATTGTTACCTATTTGGTAATAATCTGTAGACCTTTTTGCGTTTTTTCGACACGTTATGTTTACGTGTCGATGCCATAGACATAAAAAGCTCTGTATTTTTGAAAATCTAACAGGGCCTGTAAGGTATTTTGGGGTGGGGGCGAAACCTACTCAATATTCTGAATGTGTTTATCCTATCATGTTTTTTTATACTTAAAGTGTTAAAATAAGATCTAAAGCAAACCTTTGGTTTGTTGTGTTAGTTTTTCTTAAACCTATGGTGTGAAAATGTCATCCAAGATAAACTGGTTGGTTGCCCATGCATATCCTGGAGCCCTTGTGCTACAGCAATGGCTGACTGCGAACGGAATTAGCTATTCTTTAGCTCAAAAATATGCGCAGAGTGGTTGGCTTAGGAAGCTATCTTCAGGCGTTTACTATCGTCCAAGCGCAAAAGATGATGTTAAGCCAAGCTGGGTGGAGGCTCTACAAGCGATGGACAC